>NZ_JAINEZ010000074.1:0-27314 GCF_019873065.1 Sphingobium sp. PNB | reverse complement strand
CTCATACCCACCGCCCCCTCATGCCAGCCGCATCCGCCGCCATGGCCGCCACAGCGCGCTCACCACGGCGGGCGGCGTCGCCACGTCCCCGCCCCGCGCCGCGAAATGCTCCGCCGCCAGCCGCACGATCCCCTGCCGGATCGCTTCGGGCAGCGCATCCTCATCGACCGCCAGCCCCGCGCGATAGCGCACCACGACCTCCCCCGGCCCATCGACCGGCCGCGCCCGCACCCAGCCATCGCCGGAAGCATCGATGTCGATTGCATGGGCCTCCGGCGCCAGCGCCACGCCGGCCGCCTCCACCCCCTCGATCGCCACCACCGGCCGCGCCGTCAGCCTCTGCCAGCTCCCGTCCGCGACGACCGTCTCGGACGCCTCCCGCACCACCAGCCACTGCCCGATAAACTGCTCGCAAAGCCCCGAAGCGCTTCCCAAAAGCCGCTCCAGCACGCCATCCTCATCATCCGACCCGATCCGCAACCAGGCCTTGAGATCCGCCAACATGGCCCCTCCCACCAAAAAAGGGGACGCCCCGCAGGACGCCCCCAGTCTTTCCTTCTCCCCTTGTGGGAGAAGGATACGCAGCCTTAGCGGCAAGGCCGCTTAGGCGAAGTTGGATGAGGGGTGATCAGGAAGCCGCGAACTTCATCAGCTTGATCGCCTCCGAATTGGCCACGGCCCCGCCGATCCGCTTCACCGCATAGAAATGCACGAACGGCTTGTTGCTGAACGGATCGCGCAGGATGCTGGTCTCGCTGCGTTCGGAAATCACATAGCCCGCCTGGAAATTGCCGAACGCGATCGACAGCGAACCCGCCGCAATGTCCGGCATGTCCTCGGCCTCCATCGATGCTGATATTGTAGAGGACAAAACAGGATAGACGATGTAGGCCGTAGCAATGACACAGAAAGCCGTGATTTACGCTCGTTTCAGCACCTTGGAGCAAAGCAAGGGTTACTCGCTAGAGCGGCAGATGAAAAATGGCCGCGAGTATGTGGAGCGTATGGGCTGGAGCCTAGAGGCTCAGCTAAAGGATGAAGGCCGCTCTGCCTTCCATGGCCGGAACCGGGATGAAGGCGCTGCACTCCACACATTCGAGTCGGAAGCTCGCTCAGGCCACCATCGCGGCAAAGTCCTTTGCGTCGAAAATATAGACCGTCTCTCACGCCAAGGCGCGAAGGCAGCGGCTCAGCTTGTCTGGTCGCTGAATGAGCATGGCGTTGATGTCGCGACATGGCATGACGGTTATATCTATCGCGCCGATGGTGACGGCGATCTGATGGAGTTGTTTAGCGTCATCGTTAAGGCGCAAATGGCCTATGAAGAGAGCCTGAAAAAAAGCAAACGAAGCCGGGATAATTGGGAAAAGAAATACAGCGATATAGAGAACGGCAAAGGCACGACATTTGGCGGAAAGCCCGCTTGGATCGATACCATAGATGGCCATCATAGTTTGAATGAATATCGCGCCAAAGTCATCAATGAGATGTTCGATTGGTATATTGATGGTATGGGATACATGGCGATAGTTCAGAAATTGAATGACCGCCAAGAGCCGCTTTGGCATACGAAGAATTACAAAAACCCAAAAGGTGGTTGGCAATTCTCCTATGTCCACAGGATCATCAACGGTCGGACAGTGATTGGTGAATTTCAGAAGAATGGTAACGAAACGATAGCGACAGACTTCTATCCGGCAGCGGTGACGCTGGAAAAATATAACCGCGCGCAAGCCGTCATGTTGAGCAAACCCCGCCTTGTCGGTCGCGACAGCAAGAAAAAGAACAACCTCCTTTCAGGCATGGTTTTTTGTGGCGTTTGCGGGAAGGTTGCCGGTTATGAAAACAAAGGCAACTCCACTCATAAGTATGTGACGAAGAGCGGAGAAATCCGCCGCTATGGCGTCACCACCGGGAACAATGAGTATCTGATTTGTGACGCCTATAGGCGCAAGCATGAGTGCGATAACAAGCAGCGGCTTTATTATAAGATCGTTGAGAATGCGGTTTTGGAGCGGGTTTTGTCGCTCACCATCGATGAAGAACAGGATAGCGAGCCGGTAGAGGAAGCGCGCCAGAGCATCGCAATTATAGAGCGGGAGATTGCGCTAAAGACCGCTCAGATGAACAATCTGGTGGAAGCCTTGGCGGATGGTGGCGCGAAGGCCATTGTATCACGCATCGCGGCTTTAGAGGGAGAGATTGAGGCGCTTCAAGAGCGTTTGGAAGCGGCGCACAATCATCTTCTGATTGTCCAATCAGCACCGACCAAATCCATTGATGCTGAGCTTATCAGGGATTTGCGCTCTGACCTAAAGAGCGATGATCCAGATATCCGTTTTTACGCGCGCTCGAAGACCAACCTTGCGCTCAAAAACATCGTGAACAAGATCGCGATCAACGATGATGCAACCTTCACGGTTTGGGCGGATGAGTTGGCCGTTTGGCACTTCGATGCGGAAGGCAAAGTGATTGGTGGTCAGGTGATTTGAGGCGGGAGCAACGTCCCGCCCTCTTACATCTGAGTTCCGCTATTCCTCAGAGCTTTGAACCCTTCGGCCATTTTCTTCCGTGCCGCCTCAGTGTCGAGATAGACCGCTCCACCGTCGCGGGATGTATCGAAACCGACGAAGGTTACAGCCAGCCCGCCGCCCAACAGCCATTCAGCGTTGATGGCGTCATATTTCGCCCCAAAGCCGTTTTGCCAGCCGACCAACTTGTTAGAGGATGGTTCGCCAAATTTGGCCTTTAGCTGCGCGAAGACATCATCTTGGCTGCTGATGCCATAGGTTTGGAAGAAGACCCTCTGAACCCTCCCCTCGAAGACATAGGCCGAGACAGTGCCGTATTTGGCCGCACTAGGCGATTTGCCAGCCGGAAAATCAATCCAAACCGCTTCATCTTCTACAGCTTGCGGGGTGCCAGCCTTTGCATTGATCCGCTTATAGCAAGGCCCATCCTTCGCAATGCTGTAAGGATACGGCGACATCATGCCGAACGGCTGCTTGGATTTGTATTTGTTATAGCGTTGAAGGCGCTCAGGTTCGGCGGTGCATTCCGGCACCGTCAGAGGCTCCATCACTGTAATTCCGAATAAAGAAGGATTTGGCTTTGTCTGCGCCATTGCTGGTGCAGCCAAGAGCGCCACCGACCACAAAAGCTGTTTCATCAACCACCCCCCGAATCGTTGCCTTGGCGACACAGATTAAGTTACTCTGTGGAAATGGGGGACATAATTCATTGGAAATCCGCAAAGCGGCAAACCGGCCCATGGGCGCGCCGTCGCTATAGAAGGCCACCTAAAAAGCCAAAGTGGCAATTCTCTCCCCTCGCCCTGATCATCACCGGCCTTGGCATCGGGACGATGATCGGCGGTGGTGTTCTATTCTATCCACAGATGGCGGACGCCACCGGCACCGGCACTAGGAACTTCGGTTTGTGCCATATCGGCGGTGGCACCAACTGTGTGGTGGATGGTGATACATTCTGGATGGATGGCGAGAAAATCCGGGTGGCGGATATCGACGCACCCGAAACGCACCCCGCCCGATGCTCATATGAACAGCAGCTAGGCGACCGTGCCACCGAACGGCTGCGCGAGCTACTCAACGCTGGTCCCGTCGAGCTTGGTTCTGTGGATCGCGACACCGACCGATACGGGCGGAAGCTCCGCATTGTATATCGGAACGGCCAAAGCCTTGGGGACCAGCTAGTCAGCGAAGGTTTAGCGCGTCAGTGGACGGGATCGCGCCAGCCATGGTGTTGAGGGGGGTAAAATGACCGATGAGGAAAAGCTCACAAGAGCCGTCTATCAGCTTCTAACAGACGGTCATCATGAGAAGTTTATCCGCCTCAAATTGAGCGAATTCCTTCCACCAGATGAGGCAGAAACGGTGCTGGAATCGGGCAAGCAGCGCTATCGCAATTACACAGCATATCTACGCCAATCCAACATCGATTATGCTAAGACTGCGTTCAAATGCGGCTTGGTTCTTATAGCCTTACCATTGATCGCCATGGCTATTCTTGGCTATCCCGATGTTCCAAGAGGCCGGGGAATGGTTATCTCTGGTTTCGTTTTTGGTGTAGGTGCGATCATCCACGCTGCTTACTGCTACTTCACCGCCACCCCCGAAGGAAGGCGCGACATTTGAGTCTTTGGAATTGGCTTAGGAAGCGTCCGGTTGCCGAGCCACCCCACGCCGTGGCGAAGATGATTGGCGCTGGCCTAACCGAAGGAAAGTGGCTCCATAGCGGCGCGCCCTGTCACGCGAGTTATCCGCCCACCGAGGAAGATTTAAAGCGTGACGCGGCTCACAGAGCCGTGAACGGCAAACGCTTCCCGCTATCGCGCGGCATGATCATAGATGGTCAGGCGACCTATCCCCACACTGAGCGGGGTTGTAAGTGCGTGACAAACCCGATGGTGCCGGGTTTCGAATAAAAAGGCCGGGGAAATCCCCGGCCCATTCTCTTGATCAGATTAGACAGATTTCTTCCGCTGCGCCCGACGCTTCACCGGAGCTTCGTCGCCCGCTGCGCTGGCAAGCTCCGCATCAAGCTCACCAGCTTCGATACCGCTCTTGATCGATTCATAGAAATCTTTCAGCCGTTCCTTCGGCACCAGCCCGAATTTCTTCTCAGGATGGAAGCGAGGCAGCAGCACAAGGTTGCGACCAACCTTCACGGTGACACGCGCCATATCGCCTTCGAATTTGTAAAGCGACATCCGCGAAGGTTCAGCGTTCGCTTCAAGCTGAGCCAACGCACCATCAATAGCCTGCACGGCTTTAGCCCGACGATCAGCGACAGGATCAGCCTTCGGCTTTTTTGCTTCTGCCAGATAGGCAACCGGATCAGCCACTAGCAGTGACTTCCAATCATTCTTCGCCATAGTTCACACTCCCTTTCGCAAATTCGAACGAACTGTGTGAACTGCGAACTGCACCGATTGTCAATGATAGTATGTAGATTAGTCGGACGGAATGTCCCGCCCATGTCTGAAATAGTGATAGAAGCGGAGGCAAAACCAGCCGATAGCCATCAGGAGTGAAATAGCCGAAAGGATTGGCGTTATCTGCCCTGCGGCCTGTGCAATAGGAGTGACCACGATACCGATAGCCGCGCCAGCATCGGCGGCTGTTTTTGCATCATGGATCATTTCGGCCAAGCGTCCAGAATAGAGACGATCACCGCACCAACAGCGCTGGCTTGGATCAAGCGGGTAGCGATGAGTGAGCGGACAGGCGGAATAGACCAAAGCCACAAAGCCTTTTCACCGGTCCACTTCAATGCGTTGAGAGCCTTCCGGCCAAAAGTTTCTTTTTCCATGAACCTATTTAGGCTCAGTCATCCAAGTGACGGTATTTGAGAAAGGAGCGCTCACAATGCCGGGGATCGTCCCCTAACAGTCTCGCGAGATGATCAATCACGCTCGCCGCAATGATCGCCCAACGGTGGCCGTTATTTGCCGCCTGCCCTACATAGCTGCTGATCATCTGGCGTCCCGTGGGGCAATCAGCCAGCCCGACGACATAGAGAGGCGCTAACCAGAGCGCGCAAGCGAGGATATCCAGCGCCTTCAAGATCGCCCACACAGACTGTGTGAGGCGCTTAAATATTGGATGGCTCATTGGATGGCCAACCCTCTGTGATATCGATTGCGGCAAGCGCCGCTTCATCTTCCGCCGCGTCAATCTGTTGGCGCAACGCGCGCGCATGTTCGTGGCAAGCGTTCACAAAGCTCATCACCACCGTTCCGACGTCCACCATCTGATTAGCGTCGAGGGTAACAGTCGAGTTATCAGCCAGCGTCCAAGTTACTTCGAACGGTTGTGAGGCATTGGTTGCGATGATCGCAGACAGGACCGCACCCGCGATATTGGTTCGGGAGGTTTCGTCACTATCCATGACGCCATATTGAGTGGGAGCGCCGCCGTTGATGACAAGATCACGCTGGAGCTTCGTTTCTGCCCACTTCCTAGCTTTGGCGGTTTCAAGCGTTGCATCAGGATCGGGGACGATCACTCCACCATCAAAGGGTGCGCCGCTAAGGGTCAGGATAGTCTCAACATCAGCCAGTGTTTCGATCTTGAACACAATCGGAATCGTGTAGGTATCCTGCCAACTGATCATCTCCATAGTTTCGCTATGGTATGAGTTGACCACCGCGTGAGTAGCATCAGCATGAATTTCGAATTTCACCGCCTTATGGTAGCGGGTGTTGGCACCGTTGGGCGCGACCTTATCACAAACGAACATATGCTATTTAGTAGCCTGCCCGATAGGCAAGTCAGTAACCCGTAACATCAATGACCATGATTGTGTAACTACGGATATCGACATTCATGTCAAAGTTAGCACTATTGTTGAAATAGGCATCACGAGAGTCATAGTATTTCTTGAAAGTCGAAGTGAAGGCGCTTCCGGTATTGCGGACAAAGTAGCCCCAGCGCTGTGTTCGATAGCGCGTTAGCGGCGCTGGTGCAGAACCTTCCTGATACTGAATTGCTTTGATCGGAAAAGCCAACGGCATGATGGCGTAGGTCTTTCCGCCCGGTATCGAGTAGCTAAAACCAGAGGTTGTGTAGTCAGCCGCCGAAATTACATCCACCACCTTTAGATAGCGATAGTCGTGATAGAAAGTTGGCTCACCCGCCGCGTTTCTAATAAGCACTCCTGTCCCTGATGGTGACGATATGGCGGGAGGCTCATTGAAGACATAATATTCAACGCTAGTCCCGTTTGGTGCCTCAATCATCGTCTGATAGGTGGTTGTCGTGCCATCCCAATTGGTCGGAAGGACCACCCAATTATATGCAGGGTTAAAGGCGATGAATGGCGTTCCCGTCGTCCCCAGATTGAGATCGATATAGCTAACTTGCGTAGTGTTCGCTGTGTCTTGCGGCTGTTGCCCCTCATAGTAATCAGCAGTCGCAACCGTGTATTTTCCGGTGTAGGTGAGATTTTTGTAAGTCTCATCCACCTGAACAGAGCTTGTAGCCGAGTTAAGACATTTGATCCCGAAAGCCATCAGCGCACCCCGTAAACCAGAGTGTATATTGGCCAACCAGCCGATACAGATTGTTGATAATAGTAGTTCCCGCTTCCTCCCGCTGGCGCACCCTTATTGATACTCCAATAGAGGGTATTTCCGGTTATCGAGTAGGAGAGCGTTGCGTTTGGGAAGAGCGCGAATTGGCGGTTAGACACACTCACCCAAACCGAACCGCTAAGGAAACCATCAGTGGTTATGGAGCCGCTACCGCCAGAGGTGTTAACCTTGCCGAGAATGCGCCCCATGTTGGTTGAAGTGTCTTGCTGGAGATTACCCGAAGCATCCCAAACTCTCATGCCGCTTGCCATATCAGAGACTCAAATCCCCAATTTGGACGCGCAACACATTCGAGCTATCATAGACCTTGATTACATTGTCTGAGATTTCCGTTCGTGCCCCGCTGGTGGCAGTTCTGAGCAAACCGATGTTGGCGGTGATTGCGGACAACTGCCCGACATTCAGCTTATTGGCTGAGATAGTTCCTGTGGTGATACGGTCGCCATGGGCGATAGTGCCACCGTAGTTGATGTTGAGATTTGAACCTCCCCACCAAGCGCCGATGAAAACATTCGAGTCATTGTTAGCCAAGCCATCGGTTTGCGTCATCTGAATATAGTTAGTTCCCGGCGTCCAGTAGAACCAACGGTGAGCCGACGCACCGCCCGAGTTACCTGCAACGATATTCTGAGTTACATTGTTCCCGTTATTGTCAATATAGTAGATATATCCGTCCGACCAATAGACATAGTTGTTCGAGGGGTTCCACTCGAAATTCAGTCCAATGAAGCCAAGGTTCCGGTTTCCGATAGTCAGCCGGTTTGCCGCGATAGTGTTTGCCGCAACAGCGCCGCCGTTGATTTGCGTTGTGTCGCCACCATAGCGCCAGTTTGATAGCGTAGTGCTACCAGAAATCGTGATTTTACCCGGATCAATGAGGGTAGCGTTACCGTTGCTGTTGATGGTCGCGCCGGGGTCGATTTCAGCCGTTGAGGCATAGCGCCAGCCGATGCGATACCATGTAATGTCATTGGTGCCAGAGAGGCTACCGAACCCATCCCAATGGTTCATCATATACATTTCAGAGCCGGTGTTGCCTCCCGAACCACTCCACACCAATTTGCGGAAGCGATAGGTCTGACCCGCTGTGCCCGCACCGTTAACGGTGCCGCCTGAGTCCTTGTCAGTCGCGAAACTCAAAACACATTCTGCGGTGCCAGCGCCGCGCACCAGAATCCCCGCCGCCACAAGGCTACCGCTGTTCAGCTTGATATCAGCTTCAATAACAATCCACTGGTTCGGCTTTAGAACCCAAGGTGCATGGCCGTTACCCTGATGCTGCATCAAACCACTGTTGAAGCTGGCTACCGAAGTTCCGCGATAGGCATTCGGGAAAACTTCACCGGCAACCTTCGTGTGAGTGCCATGGCTATCCCAAATGGCAAAATTATCCGGGTAGGTGCCCGCCCAACCGTTGAAAAAGCCGTTGATGCTGTTGAAATCACCAGAGGCATTGTTGAGTGCACTAGCTTGCGTCGAAAGCGTGTAGCCGGTGGAGCCAATGTAGAGCGAAGCCGGAAGGCTGGTGTTGCTCTGAATTTTGTCAGCATTCAGCGTCCCGGCTGTCACGCGATCACCATTGATGGTGTTCGCTGTCATGTGGTTGGTGGTGATCGCACCATCAACAATCAATTGGCCGTTATTGCGCCGTCTACAGATGACATTCCAAAAGTAGACTTCGGAATTTTGCGGGTTGCCATTTTGGTTGAACAGTCTGACGAAAATCTTACCCGTCTTGCCAGTGGTGTTTTTGAATGTGCCGGTCAATTTGACCATCTGACCGGCTAGTGAAACACCGCTCAATCCAGCAACGACGCCATCGTTTCCACGCACAACCATATCGATCTGTGCATAAGTGGATGCGTTAGTTGTCCAAATTATAGCTTCTACATAGAATTCATCATTGGGATTGACGCTGATACCATTAACCAGAGAAGCATCATCGAAGCTCGTTACACCATTGGTGATAGAGACTTCGTTGTTATTGGTCCCCCTGAATAGGTAGATACCATACGGACTAGGCCATGATGTAACCGGTCCAGCAGCATAGATAGCGCTGGTGCCAGACGCCGTTATTCTTGACCAACCATCAAGGCTGCTATTAGTGACCTTATTATTGATAACGAGGTTTTCATTATCAAAGATAGCAAGCTTGGAAGCCGTAACCGCACCAGCGGCAAGCTCACTGGTGGTGATCGCCGCCGCCGCAATGTTACCACCAGTGATGGTATCAGCCGCGATATTGCCGCCCGTAATGGTCGAACCAGCAATGTTGGTGCCGGTGATCGTGCCAGCGGCAACTTTCGCGCCAGTGATGGTGTTACCGGCAATTTCATTCGCCGTGACCGCACCCGCCGCAAGTTTCGGGGTCGAGATCGCGCCATCACTAATTTGTGTCGCAACAATCTGACTGGTGAGCTTCGCCGCATCGATGGAAAGAATCTGCGCGTTGGTAAGCTGGCCAGTGATATCGGCAGCGGCAATGTTACTGATCCAAGCCGAACCGGTGTAACGGTAAAGCTTGTCATCGGTCGATAGATAGACAACGCGGCCTTCATAGTTACCCGAAGAGGGTAAAGCCGAAACGATCTTGATAGGCGCAATGCCGGAAGCCGTTGGCGAGAAATCCGCTTCACTAACTGGTGCGGTTGTGATGGACTGAACCGCACCAAAACCAGACTTGTTACCGCTGGTATCAACGGCTTTGAGCCAATAGTAATGAGTGGAGCCGGAAGTAAGGCCGCTATGCGTGTATCCGCCCAACTGTGACGGAAGTGCCGCCACGGTCGAAATCTTTGTTGCCGTGCCACTGTTGTTGGTCGAGTTCTCATAAACTTCAACACCAGCCAAATCTAAATCAGCCGGGTTCGTCCAAGTCAGATATACATTCTGGAATGACGCCGTAGCGGCAAAGCCAGTAGGTGCAGCAGGAGGCACAGCATCACTAACAGTGGTGTGGCTGACTAGCGACGAGAAGGAGCCGTAATTGCCGCCCTTGTCATATGCCTGAACTTGAACCGAATAAGCCTGATTGCGCTTCAACCCGTCGATTTCATAGCGGTTCGCGGTCGTCGTGTAGTTGACGAAGGAACCAGAGCCTTCCTTGATCGCGACCACATAACCATTCAAATCGGTGGCTGCGGAAGCCGCCCAAGTGATGGTGATCTTCGCGCCATTGTCAGTAATGACCGACGAAGCCGAAACACTGATGACCTGTGCGGGAGGGGTATTATCAAGCAGCCCCTTGCCACCAAGATTTGAAATCAAATCTTCGGCCAAGACGCCCGCAACCATCGTGCCAGAGGGTGCGCCAACCGTCGCGTTATCTTCCGGCTTGGTCGATCCTGTGATTACGCCAGCAGCCCAATCAATGGACATTTCGCCGGTCGTGGCAGTCTTGACTAAACGCTCAGAGACAACGCCCCAGACGGTGCGGTAGCTGATCGCTACATCATAGGCGGTATCTTTGGTAACGCCCATGAGTTCAATCTGTGTGGTATTCTTGGCGTAGGTGCCGCCAGAGAACCACATTGTGGTTCCGCTAGGCCGATACTCAACGATGATGGCGGAAGTGTTGGGATCATCATTCTCACCATTCAGGACAAGCGCCGGAACGCTCACGCCATCCTTCGTGATGGTGCCGCCAACCAGCGTCCAAGCATCTTCGCCGGGTGCGCCCGGTTCAGCCGGGTTGTAGCCAGACAGAGAAGGAGAAGCGGGAGCCGTCTGAGACTGGCCAAGCGCGAAGGCGTGCTTACCGTCTGTTTCGGATTTTAGCGCCAACGATACGGTTTGATCAGCCGGATTGAATTCACGGCTGACCACGATGCACTTCTGACCATTCGCGCCAATCTGTGGAAGATTGACCGTGACGGCATCACCAACCCGGACATTCAGCAACCGGAGCTTACCGACAAGCGAGAAGGTCAGAAATTCGCGACTATTGACGAGTTCATAAACCGCAAGCTGGTGCGCCTGAGCGGCTTGCTGAACTAACGGAAATTCAACCTCAATCGTCTTCTGTTCGCCGCCATCCTCATCAACATAGGTTGACGAACTAACATGCTCACCAGCGATGATTTCCCAAAGCTGGCTTTCTTCGCGATATGAGGGAACAACAGTGTTTGCACGGTCACGCCATGAAGTGCTGTTCTGCACTTCCACTTCACCAAGAATGTCACTCGCCTGAATGGTAAAGGTGCTGGTTTTGGGCGCGTTGACTGTGCAAGAGATTTGCGCGCCGCGCGCTACGGGAAGACCGCCGCCAGACTGTAGCAGCGTCGATAGCACAGCCATCTTGTCATCTGTGGAGACGACAACGCCACCAACTTTCCAATTGTTGGCATCAGCGACATTCGCGCCAGTGACGAAAGCCGCAACGTCGACTTCGCTCCACTTGGCTCCAATACCGTAAACTTTCTTGCCGTTATACCAGCGGCCAAGCGTCCAATCTAACGCTGCCAAAAAGGGGTTTTCGCTATACTCCCACGTCGCGTGGTTATCGATGCGGTGTGAGCCTGAACCACCCGGATAGGTCGAGTCTTTGCGCGGGTCGTAAAGCTTGATGCCCTTGGCAACCCAAAGGCTCTTCGGAAGACCTTGGGGAAATTGGTCTGTGTCATACTCATAAATCGAGATGGTATGAGCCAAGCCCGACAACTTGCCGGGAGTGCCGGGGAGCGGCTCATTCGCGGCTGCTTGTGTGACGGTAAGCGGCGCTGGCGTTTCGCCAAGCTGATACCGCATTCGAAGTTTATTCCGGTAGAGCTTCGAATCCTCGATACCGTTGTTGTTGCGAAGGCCGGTGTGAGGATCACCGACGAACGCAAGCGGCTGATCGCTTGCGGTGTAGGACTCGATTTGCTGGATAGGGCCAACAGACAGGAGCGCGACAAGCGCCAGATATTTGTTCTTCGATCCGTAAGTCTGGCGATAGCCGACATAGCCGCCGCTTGCCGAACGGCCATAGAGGACCGGCACGGGTGCCTTGGGATCAAGTTTAACGCTGATCTGCCCGCCGCCGCTTTCCGGCTTCGGAATCTTCATAGAAAGCGCCGTGACGGCCATCAGAGCCACGCCGGTAACGGTCAAGACCGTCGCCCAACTGATCGCGGTCGCGCCGATCATGAAGGCGGTTCCCAACCCGATTGCGGTTGCTACAGAGCCAGCGGCAAGGAAGGCCGCACCAATGACGGGGATTGCTGCTGGCATCAGGCAACCCTCCAAGCCACGGTGCAAATCGTGACAGGACCGTATTCGCAGCGCGTTCCAAGACCGTCGCCCGGATCAGCGAAGCCAAGGATTTTGTCACCGCCGCAATGGACGCCAAGCGCCGTCCACTCATCGCCTTCATGACCACCGGGGAAACCAACGATATCACCAACGATGGCCGACGCGGGCGGGATACGCTCAAAGCCCATCGCATCCGCAAGGTCTTCCATGCTCTTCACGCGAAGCCGCACCAGCGCGCGCTTCGCGCCCTTCTCGCTACGGTAGGCGCGGCATTCCGATAGACGCGATTTGAGGCCGAACCTTTCGACGTGCTGCGCGGCAAGCTGTGCGCAATCGGCTGTGCCCCAACGAAAAGGCTGATTGTGGAACTGATCGATAGTAAGTTGTGTCTGGTTGACCCGCTCTATTAAATTCATGCCATTATTTAGGCTCAACGGAATATAGTCGTGTCGATATTAGGTTTAGACCAAATAGGCGTTGGTGCGCGCGCAACCGCTGGCTTTGGAGCATTGACGCCCCAATAAGGTTCTATTTGCGCATCGATGTTGAAGTCCAGCCCGGTTTCACCCGGCCATATCGACTGGTGCCAATGTGAGTTTAATCTTGCGCCCTCTTCGGCAACAAACAGGCGATCAAATGCCGAGACCGTTTCTATTTCACTGAACAGCGACTTTTCAGCCAATTGCGTTTTCACGAAGTCGAGCCGCCCGCTCCAGAGCAATTCAGGAGCCGCTACAGGCTGGCCAGTCGTTTCATTGACGATACCCCACCATGCCCGGACACTTGATCCCTGATGCTCAGGATTAGCCAATGAGCCGACAGCTTCGGCAGTCGGGGACATGATGGAGACGGTGAAGCGCGGCGCATCACTGGCAATCTTCTCTTCGAAGCTGGTTGCACTGGCGAGCGTTCCATAAATCGGGTCGATCCCGTCAAAGGTGACATTCACGCCATCTACGGCGAAGGTTACAACACCGCTGCCATCCAAGAGATTCAAGACATAGCCATCACTGAGTTCGATCCGAACCGCGAGGAATTGGCGAATCCATTGCTGATCAGCGGCGGTTGCGAGAGTGGAATTTAACATATCACTGACCCTCGACTATCGAGAAGCCAAGCGTCACATTGCCGAGGAAGCCAACCGTGTAAGTCTGCTCTTTCCCGTCAAGGAATCCCTCAATCTTGGGCGAACCAAATTCCAAAACCTCGCCACCCGAAACGGTGACTTTCAGCATTGGCGCGAAGGTCAGGACAGTTCCGGCAACAGCGGTGATCTGGTGCAGATAGCGAACGCCATTTTTGACCAGTGAGAAATATTGGCCAACAAACTTAGTGCCGCCTCCCCCACTGTGGTTGAGCGTTCTTCCCGATGCTGCACCAACCACCGTGCCATTCGAATAGGCCGAAAGGTCAACGCCATTCTGGCGAACCTCGCACACAACTTTATCAGACAGGCCACCGTTGAGCGCGGCAAGGATCAAGCCTGCTTGATCAGCGCGCATATCCTGACAAACAACCTTGTAAACCCAACGGTCCCCCAATCGGGCGATACGCTGAGTAGGACCGCCAAGGTAAGGCGTCTGGTCAGTCGCGCTGGTGCGCAAGGTTATATCAGTCGAAAGATACTTCGGAAGCGTTGGGATAGTTATTGCCATCCCATATTTAGCCCAATCATCTCACCAGTCTGTTCATTTGGTTCTGCTGAGACCGCCGCCCGATGATCTTCTGAGACGCTGCAATAGCGCCTGCCTGAGCCTGTTGAATTTCATTACGAACCCAGCCGGTCAACATCGCATCATTGGCATTAACGGTGGTGTGGAAGTTGTTAGTAACTCCACCCGACATGCCGCCGCCCGGTCCCCGCATAGCGTTGCGCAAAAGGTTGTTCGGCAACACTTGCGCGCCACGCGGCAAGTTGACCAATTCCGGCCCCTTTTCACCAACGACAGACAAGCCGCCGCGCCAGCTATCGGTTCCGGCTGCATTCTTCCCGACGCTCACGCCCATTGCAGCCTTACCCAATCCCTTGATGCCGAATGCTGCACCAAGAGCTTCGAAGATCGCAAAGCGAATTGCCATCTGGATCAGTTCAGCAATGATAGACTTAGCCATATCGCTGAACGCTTCCTTCAAGTTGCGTGCACCAGTGATGGCATCAGTCAACCCTTGCGTTAGACTATCGATACCGTTGGTCGCAATGCCACCTAACTGTTCGTTAAGCGAACCGAAGCCTTCCATATGCTCCTGTATTTGCTGCTTGATAGAGCGCGGGTTATCTTCGGCTTGGCGATTGTCCAAGTCGGTGCGTTGGTTCTGTTGACCGGCTGCAAAAGCGCCTTCGGCCTGTGCACGAAGATTCTTGATTACTTCCTCTGTCCAGCCAGCGCGCCTACGGTCTAATTCAAGCTGATCCTGCTGAACCTTGAAAGATGCTGCATCAGCCTGTTGCTGCAACGCCAATGCTTGACGCTCATAGTTATGCCGCTTCACAAGATTGCGCTCATGATTTGCGGCAATCGATAGTGCATCAGCTTGTGCGCGCAAACTTTCATTGCTGACATCGATTCCGGCCTGCACTTGTTCCCGCGCAATAGCGTCAACCTCCAGCTTCCTCTCGGCCTCTTGGTTCGCTACTTTCTGGAGATAAGTTGCCTCAATCTTGCCCTTGATTTCATCGGCCTTCGCGGCCTGAATTGCACCATCCTTGACCTTCTCATCAACTTGGCGCTTCGCTTCATCCCGCTCTTCGGCCAATGCTTCCAAGGCGTAACGGTGACGCTCTTCCGCCGTTTGTGCGGATGCATGAAGCGCCTGATGATATGCTTGCTCAGCTTGACGAATAGCATCGTCTGTCTGATCCTTGGTTCCACCGCCCTTCTTCGGCTTAGTCTTGGTATCAGTTGCCGTAGCAGTGGGAGTATTGGTTACATGAGAGCGGGGATCACTCTTCAAGACTTGCTGTTGCGTCTGGTGAGCGCTGATCGCCGCGTCCCTAGAAGCAGCGGTATCTTTGGCAATCTGACTACCCGCGAGATTCTTCCGGGCCTGTGCGCGCCAATAATCAGGACCATAGCGCTTACCGCCCATGCCACCGACTGCGCCAGCGCCCATGAGCTTCGTGGTCTCATCGTCAACCGCGTCCGAATAAGCGGCTTGGTTCTTCCGATGGACAGAAACCGCGCTAACCAAATCTGTGTTGGCAACCTCAATCGCGGCCTTCTTTGCCTCCAGCGCTAAGCGGCCATAGGCTGTGGTCAGAAGATCAACCTGACCGGTCAGGTTCGCTACATCCGTGAGCGCCTTCTTATGCGCTGCTGACATGGTGTTGGTTTCAGCCGCCACCTTGTCATGCGCCTTCGCCGCCTCCTGCTGTTTGGCAACCAAGGCTTCGGTCGCGTTATGAAGCTCTTCCGCTTCCATCGCCGCTTTGGCCGAAGTCACACCAAGATAGGAGACAGCCGCGCCAATCGCCAAGATCGCCACGCCGATAGGACCACCGAAGAACGCCATGGCGGCTGACAGAGCGCGAGAGGCAACGGTAGCCGTTACCATGCTGGCCGATACGCCATGCACGGCAATGGCTTCCGCCGTCATCGCTACGGTGTTGGCGATGGTTGCGGCGGTATTGCGGATGGTCGCCGCTGCGCTGATCGCCATAGCGGCACCGCCGCGTGTAAGCGCCGGTATGAAGGTCGCGGCATAGAGACCGCCGATCACCACCAGTGACTTCGCCAAGATATCGAGATTATCAGCCAGCATCTTGATACCGGCTGCGATACGCTCAGTTACACCATAGCTGGAGTTTGCCTCACCGATGTATTTCGTGAGCGCGGTGTGAAGGTTCGTCATGGATTGTGCGACAGTCAGAGGAGCTTTCGCGGCCTTCTCTTCCAGCATTGCCGAACCACGAAGGAAGGAATCGAAGAAATCTTTGCTGGCAAGTTTCCCGTCAAGCATGATGGCGCGCAACTTCGAAACAGAGATAGCGCCCTTGTCCCAACCAGCCGCCACAGCTTCTAGAATTGGGCGCGCGCCTTCGTTGATCGAGTTGAATTCTTCCGCCCGAACAACGCCACTAGCTAGCGCCTGAGACATCTGCATCAATGCGCCGGATGCCGAAGCCGCGTCACCACCTTGAACGCGAAGCGCTGCTGTCACACCATTGGTGAACTGAAGCATCTGCTGTTGTGAAGCGCCAAGCTCCCCCGCCGACTGTGCAACGCGAGAATAAAGCTGGCCCAGCGGTTCAAGAGCCACACCATTCTTCACAGCACTGGCGTAAAGTGCATCTTGAACTATTTTCAGGTTCGATCCCGAAACACCGGCAACTTTCAGACTATTTGAAAAGCGCGTCCAAGTTTCGGCTGCTGCCAACGCTTCCTTGCCAGCGAACATGCCAGCAATCATGGTAGCGTAGGTTTTGAGCATCGGCCCCATGTTGGAAAGCTGACGCTCTACCCCTTTCCCGATATTCGCATTCTGCCAAGCTGCGGCTGACTGTTGCGCCGCCCTTTGGTGCGCCTGCGCCATATTCTGCGCCGACTTTGCATTTAACCTTTGGAGTTTCGCCAACTCTCTTTCGAGGTCGCGCATGTTGGCGCTAAAGCGCATTTCAAGAGCATTGTTCTTACCGGACATGCTCATATTTAGCTAAATGGGGAGAGCTACCCGCCCTCCCCTTAGTCATGCTCTATTAAGCGCCATAGCGCTCTACAGCAGCGTAGAAGTCTGCATCAGATGGTGCCGATGCACCTTCCTCTTCCGCTGCACCGTTGGCCTGTCTCCAGCCATCAATCGTCATGTTGAATTCCCACAACGACATTTCTTTAATGTCACGGGGAGTGAAGCCTAGAGTTCCGCCCCATCCGTAGAATCTACCCCAAGCGACCAATCCTCTTGGATCATCGTCGGGGTCATGGCTTCCCCCGGTAGGGGTTCATCCTCAACACCGGAAATTGCCGCATAAAGGAGATTGCCCGCTATACCGACATAATCACCGAAGTAGCCGGGAACGACATAGTTATCGACCAGCTTGCGCGCTTCCTCATGCTTCATTCCGCCACCAATCAGGCCAAGCCGGATTGTTTCAATGATGTCGTGAATGAAATACTCTCCGGAGAAAATGCGGGTAGCCAATACCATTGGCCCCACGCCGGTCTTCTCTTGCAGAATGACCAACTCGCCAATCCGAAGGCAAAGGTCATAAGAACCTTCGCCAACGAACTGTTGTTCAAGAATTGCCGAACGGCTGCGCATTAGACAGTAGCCGTGACAGTGATCTTGTCAGCCTGTTCAAGCGTGATCTGCGCTTCAACCAAGCTCATGCGCTCGCCCGAAACCTGAAACTGAGTCAGGAGGAAGGGACCGGTGAAGGTAGCATTACCAGCGATGACCTTCACGTTCTTGGCTTCGCCCGAAAGCAGCCAATCAGAGTAGGTCTTTACATCGGTGGATTGCAGAACACCGTTGCCATCAACCTTGATGTTGGTGGCCTTAACAGCGGCAACGGTCGTAGCGGGAAGCGACTGATCAGCAAGGTCAACCAACTCACCGGATTCGGTCGTGGCGGTGAGCGTAACACCGCGTGTGGTGTTGATCTGTGCGGTGTGCGTGAAGACTTCCGGGTCAGCACCATTACCGATCTGCACGGTGATCTGATGACCGCGAATTGCATTAACATTAGACATGAGAAAAATACTCCATATGGGTTGTGGAGTATTTAGCCAACGGGACTATTAGACCGGCTGTAGCACATATTCAAATTCGGCCATCATGTGCGCAGTGATCCCATCACTTTCCGAAATTTGCACCGTCTGAATGAAGTGACTTTCTAGAGTTTCAAAATCTTCAACTTCGATATCTTGACCAAGAGCGCCAACTATCGCGGCCATCAGGAGCTTTACCTTTGGCAAGCTTTCCGCCAAGACATGAACATGGATGGTGCAGAAGAAGAAATCTCCCACAGAGTCATCTTGTTCAATGATATCGTCACCGATCTTCACATATGGAAGCGGCTGGCTTTGTGGCACGGTGTGGAAGACAATCTGACCAACGGTATTGGCCAAAATCTCATAGACTGCTTTTTGAAGATTGTAGGAAGGGTATTGCATCAGATGCCCAACGCCTCCCGCAACAGTTTACGGATAGTGCGAGCCAGAGCGCGCCGATGTTTCCGATGAGCAATCTTCTTAGCTGGCGTCCAGAACTTCTTACCCTCAACCCACTTGCCGTTGAGGGTGTGGCCAAATTCCAAAGCCGCACCATAAGGCAACTGATCGTTACCAATCGAGACGACTTTTTCAGCAGTAGCCGCGTCACCGTCATAGCGCTGAATGGTGTCAACGATATGCGGCGCTTCATCCGACTTAGGAGCATTGCGCCGTATGGTTTGCTCAAACTGGCGCGCAGATTTCTCATTCTGCTGTTCAATAGCCGAGTGCATTTTTCGCGAGAGATTGCGAATGTCGTTGTTGAACTGCTTCAAGTCCATATTCATGGACCACATAGGATTAGCCAACGCTCACCTCCCCAGCTTGTGCCAGTATCAGGAGGAAGCTTTTGCGCCCCTCTTCAAGCGAACTAATCCACTTGATGTTGTAAGTAGTGCCAGTGCGCGCATTGACCGCGATATCTGCGCTGGTGATCGTCTGAGTGTCAGCACAGAGGCGAACCGTAATCTCAAATGGCTGATGACCGTTTAGGCGTTGTGCATTGACCGCTTCACCACCGCGTGTGGCGGTAATCCTTGCCGGGATGTTGGTCAAAACATCATCCCACTGGCTGCGGAAACCGCCCATACCATCGCTGATTTGGCTCTTGCGGCGGATCGTGAGCAAATCACGAAGCTGGCCAGCGCCGGGAGCGGCCCACGCCATTAAGCGTCACCCTCTTGGTCATCACCCTCTTGGCTATCGTCTTGATCAACCTCTTCATCTTCACCGATGAATTTGGGTTCTGACCGTAGGCGTTCGATAAACTCAGTCTGCTTGGCATCATGAGCTAGGGGATAGTCTGCAAATTCAGCGAGTGTGGCAGCGCCAGCGAATGTGGCGCGCGCAAAACACTCTTCCTCAACCTCAACAATAGAGCCTGCCTTATAGGCGATAGTCACATAAGGCTGATGCGATGGCCGATAGTCATAGTCGGTGATGAACTGAATTTTCCTCATATGGTATTTAGCTACGGTAGCGATCCAAGATGGTCTTGACCGCCTGTAGATCGCTCAGTGCCAGCGTAGTGGTTGATTCACGATTGGCGTAAAGAGTGCCAACCAGCATCCGAATTACATGGCGTAGATCAGCCGGAACATCGTCGCCGCTATCGCCAAAGCCAGCGGTGAAGTTGACCTTCACACAACCGGGACGGGTGCCACATCGCGGGATATTGACGAATATCTTTGCGGGGTTTTGATCCAAATCGACAGTGTAGGATTCAGGATCGATAGTCTGACCTTCAAAGGTCACGCTATCGACGGATTGAACAGGACCAAGCGGAAGAGTGATGACGCGAGAAAGGTTGTCCAGAGACATGCGCCAAGATTGCGTCAACAGTGCAACGCCAATGCCGTTAGGACCGTCAAGGGATTCCGTCGCCACATCGATCAACACAGAGAGAAAGGTATCTTCATCACTGTGCGCGATGGCTAAGTGTTGCTTGACATCATCAAGGGTTACAACCGGTTCGGTTGGTGCGGTGGTGCGGGAAAGTTTTGTCCAGTTCATAGGACTATTTAGGAAAAAGGCGGGAGAATGATCCCCCGCCTCTCTTCTCATTCAGGCTTCACAGCCTTCTTTGTCGTTTTGGACAAAGGAGCGGTTGCCCGCTCTTCTGTCTCTACCGGTTCGGCAAAGCCAGCGGCAATCAGTCTCACCGCTTCATCGCCTTCCACGATATGGCCAGCATCCACAGAGGGATTACCGGCCATCGATACCAAAAGGCGAGCTTTCATTAGGCCTGAACCAGATACTTGATAGCCGTGCCATCCATGACCTTCGAGTCAGTGCGATAGAAGGCAACGAAAGCAACCTGATCCGTATCAGCGAAACGCTCATCGAGACGGCGAACGATAACATCCTTGACCTTACGGATGGTGAACTTCGAGAAGTCACCAAACAGGACAGTCTTGTTACCAGTCGCGATGTTCGCCATGGCAGTGTTGACGAAATAGCGCTTGCCATTGATCATCGGTGCCAGAGTGCCGTTAGCAGGCGTCCAGACATAATCACCAGTGACGGCATTCTTCAGCTTACGAAGCGCAAGCAGAGTGCTGTCATTGAACATGTAAGCGGCCTGATCGCGGTAAGCGGGGTCAACCGAATGCTCAAGGTTGATCAGTTCGTCATAGGCGATGAGCGAAGCCGAAGCAGCAGTAACGCCAGCGGTAGCGCCGGTAACAACACCCTGCGGCTGAGCCGAGCCGGTGCCCGTGGTGTAAGCGATGTTGATCGCACGACCGATGCGTTCACCAGCGGCGGAAGCAACCTCTTCAACAATGTTGATGGCGCTGTCTTCCAGAAGCTCGCGCGATACCTTGAACAAGCCAGAGGTATATTTGTAAGCACCAAGGGTAAGCTGCGTGAAGGCCAGAGCGGTATCAGAAACCGTAGCGGCTTCACCGATCAGCGAGCCAACATTGCTGGTGTCGTCGAGCTTGGCGAAAGTCAGCGGGTTGCCCTGCGAAGTGACCAACAGCTTAGCCGGTCCACCTTCGTTGAGCGGACCAAAACGCTTCACAACCTTCACGAGATTGGAATCGAAATCGGTCGAAACGGTGAAACCACCTTCTGAGCCGGTGCCGACCGTCTGAGCGCGAAGTTCAGAGGTGACAAGGCCGCTGCGCAGATAGTTGGCGAAATCAGCCGCGCGCTGTTCATCGGCGCTGGCCGAAGCGCGAGCTTCAACTTCAACGGTTTCCGAAGCGATGTTGGTATCGATAGCCGACCACGAAGCGGAACGCTTGTCAGCCTCTTCCAGCTTGTCAGCGCGAGCGGCGAAGGCGTCGGAATCAACCATCATGCGGTCAAATTCGGCTTCCTTGTCGGAACGATTTTCAGCCGTGATAGTATCGAGAAGTGCGCGAGCCTGATTGGCAATTTCCATCGACTTCGCACGAAGTTCTTTGTAGTTCATTTTGAGAATTCTCCAAACAAAAGTGTTCGGAGGTATTTAGTTTCGTGCGCAGTATTAGCGGCCCGCGCGAAGCCTAGCCGCCAATACTCTCTTCAACATTTCAGTTGTATCTTGCCGATATTCAGGAGTTGCTTCTATCTGTTCATCCTTGAATGCTTCAAGGCTGCGCAAAGCCGCTTCTGTTTCAGGATATGCGGGATTGATCACAAAGCTGACTTCGGAAAGGTCGAGGTCAGAAACAGTGCGGATATATCCACCGTCTGGCGTCTCTTCCCACTTCTGTTCCCGCACCGCGAAGCCGAAGCTCATTTGAAGATCGCCGTCTTCCAAAGCCGAAAGCTGCGCCGGGGTGAAGCGTGTCACGTCAAGATCGAAGACAAGGCCGCGCTCATCTTCCGACAGGATCAGCTTGCCCGATGCGGTAGAGCCGAGCGGGATCGAAGTATCATGCGCCCAAAGCGCATAGATATTCCGGGTGCCCGCCTGTGCTTCCGACAGAGAGCGGGTGAAAGCGCCGGGAGCCAAGCGTTCGATGAAGCCGCCCAAGTCGTGGCTGTCACTGTTGAAGACAGCCGCATAGCCGCTGGCGCGTCCAGCTTGATCATTCTCATTCTTCGCCCGAACCTCGACAGCGGTCAGGACATAGTTACGGGTTTCAAGCGTCATTGTTTGTGTCTCCAAGAGTTGGTTGGTCTTTCAGGCGAACGGTTGCGCCCTGAATCATGAGATCATCACCGCCTTCTTTGGGCGGACGGTTATCGAGAGCGCGCGCTTCGTTTGGCGTGACAAGTCCAGTCTGAACCGCGCTCGCAAGGCCGCTCATGCGGGACAGGAAGTCACCACGCTGGAGACCATCAATATCGAATTCGACATATGAGGAAGTGTTGCGCTTGCCGAAAAGCTTGGCGTTCATTTCTTGCTCGATCAGTTCGAGCAAAGGCACGATAGTATGCTGAGCAAAGTTCAAATTCTGCTGTTCAACATTCGAGTAAGTTCCGGTTGTCAAATCATGCAACATGGCGGGAGCGATGTTGAAAATCCGGGAGGCTTCACCAATCTGGAATTGGCGCAATTCCAATAGCTGCTGTTCAGCCGGATTGAGGCCGATCTTGCTGAGCTTGTGGCCATTCGGAACCGGCACGATCTTGCGCTTACGGTCGCGCCCAATGCTGATTGCACTCTCTAGCTGTTCGGTTGCGCGCTCCTGTGCCTGTGGCGACAGCGGCGGACCCTCTAGGATCATCGGCGGAACACCACCGTTTGAAAGCAATGTTGCGCTATACTTCTGCGCGGCGATCATCAGCGCGATTGCGTCACGGTTCTGGATGATCGGGGAATAGCAGCCGAGACCATCCGCCTTCGGCATCAGCACAAAATCTAGAATTTGGGATTGATCGTAAGTGATCGATCCAACTTTGTAAGACCGCTGCAACTGACCATCTTGGATCGCCTGCTTGATCGTCACGCTATCCTTGGCCAGAGGGATCAATGAGGCTGTGCGGCCTGCTTTGTCTGTGGCGATCAAAACCAGTGCGCGACCTTCTGCGAAAAGCTGACTGACAAGCCATTTGCGGAAGACATAGCTGGTATGCACGTTGTTCGGACGGTCATGGACGATCTTGTAAAGAGGGTCTTGGTATGCGCGGCTTACCGCTCCATTCGCATCAGTCTTGAAAAGATGAAGCGGAAGGTGCGCGATGGTGCCCGCAATCGTATTGACAGCAGCCCAAATAGCCGGAACGGTCAACGCTTTCTCGAAGGTGACACTTTCGCCCGTGATTGTCTGATTGGTGAACCCGAAAACATCCCAACCTTCCGCACTAGCGAGCGAAACAGTTGGATTCTCCAATGAGCGCTGTTCGGCTCCACCTGTGAACATATTGAATAGCATGTAGCTATTTAGTTACGGGCGGCTGTTGCCTGATTAGTGCCTGATGGAGCGGGATCAGAGTAGGTTCAGAAGGTTATAGTTCGGGTCTTCCCATGGGCTGATTGGTTGCGGTTCAGCCAAGTCAACAGCCCTAAAACCCATTGCCATAGCGAGCGCTACAGCGCCATCGATGCGGAACCTTGCCTTGGATTTGTCAAACTTTCGATTACCCGCTTCATCCATTTTCACCAGCGCGTTCATAACGCACCAAGTCAACAGCGGATGACCATCATGTTTCAGTTCATTGTCGAGAACGGCGCGCTCAAAGGCTGACACAGCCGGTTCCATGCTGGCCGTGCCCTGTCCCCATGGTTTGAGGCAAAGACCGTCCCCCTGCCCTTCCTGTGCCATGAAGCCCTCATCATTGAAGAAGCGGAGCATTTCGGCTGTTTTCCAGCGGTCATAGGCCAGCCCGCGAACATCATATTGCTGACAAAGCTCAATCACCTTCTGCGCCACCAGACGCGGGTTGATGGTGCGTCCGGGTGAAGTGCATAGCCGCCCATCACCTGCGTAAAGATCATAGCGAACGCCATCAGCTTTGGTGTGTTCAGCAATCAAACCTTCGGGTTTCCAGAACCACGCCTTCACCCGTGAGCCATCATTGGCCGAAACCGCAACCAATGCGGTCAAGTCGGTGGTGGAAGACAAGTCTAAGCCGAGATAGATAGGCTCTTTCGGCGCATAACTGACTTCGCCTTGTGCCGCCCTCCAATCCGCCTGCTTGATCAACGAAGAGTGAAGCGATACGCGCTGGTTGAGATAGAGAAGGCGAAACTCTTGCTCTTCGGAGGGCAATCGAGCCGCACGAAGCGCCATCGCTTTGAACTCATCGTAATCGCGGAAATCGCCAAGGCCGGGGTTGGCCTTATACCACTGCGCTTCATCTAATAGGTCACAATCATCATCAGCACAGTGAAGATGGCAAACTACTGTCTCATCGATCTTGTTACCATCTTCGTCCACCTTCAATGCGTCATCAATCATTTCAGATAGCGGGTGTTTCGGGTCATTGTTCTGCGTAGAAATCGTGAGGAAGAGCGGCTGACTTCTCGCACCTTGGCTGGTGAGAAGAGTTGAGAGAAGTTCGCGATCACGCGACTGTGCAAGTTCATCATAAACAACGAAGGAAGCATTGAGGCCATGCTTAGTTTTTGCATCGGCTGAGAGCGCCTTAAACTTTGACCCCTTAGCCCTGATTTTTGAAGTATTGACGAACATTGTTTTAGTGGATTGAACGATGGTGATATGCTGCTGTAGAGCCGGTGTTTCTTCCACCATTCGCCGCACAGCGTTGAAGACGATTGACGCCTGTTCGCGGTCATTTGCTGCACTATAAATTTCGCCATTAAGTTCTGATTCCGGCCCTATAAAATGAACCAATATCAGTGCGGCGGCTAACTCAGTCTTGCCCAACTTTCTTGGAAGGCTAAACACAGCCCGGCGAACAAGCCGCCTACCATCTTCGGCTTGTGGTTCGTAAACATCCCTGATGAAAGCTTGCTGCCATGGGCGAAGTATGAATGGCTTTCCCGCATCCTTACCGATGGTGATTTTGAGCTTCTGAATGAAATCGATGACGCGCTGCGCGCGTTGAGTGTCACGCAGCATCGGGGAAATTCAACACCGCGAATGCACCGAAGGCGACCTTGGCCGCTTCATCGTAAGCCCGTGCCGCCGCCTCTTCCGAAGCGAAATGCTTTGCCAGAATGTGCTTTTGATTTTGTTTTAGCTGCGCATACCAACCCGCCCTGTGCCAACTAACCCCGCGATATTGAGAGGTTTGGCCGTAATTCTTTCGGTTGGATGAGTTTTGAGATTTCGTGGCTTTGCGAAGGTTCGCAATCCGGTTATCTGTTGAAATGCCGTTTATATGATCGATGTCGAGGGATGGCCATTCACCGTAATGGAGAAGCCATGCAATTCGGTGAGACAGATAATCGCGGGTGCCGAGATGGACGCGGCGGTAGGTCTTCACCGTCTTTCGTTCGCGGCCAACGCGAATGGTCATGAATGAACCGGCTGGCGTCCCCGCATATCGGGTGTTCCATCGCCGCCAACTGGCTTCGCCACAATCAGCGGCTTTTGGTTTCCAGATTAGCAAACCATCTTTGGGATTATATTCAAGCCGAGAGGCTACATATTCATAAGTAAGATCGTCTTTTGATTTCTTCATCCTTTATTTAGTTTCGCGCGTAAACGGGAAACTAATTTAGGAAGTCACCAAAACCATCATCGTTGTTTGAACTGTCTTTATCACTGTGGATGTGCTGGCGCGAAACAGGATCAAGGCCAAGCTTTGCGCCTATGGTGACAATCAGTCGCGCTGCGTCCGCTTGCTCACGATACCAAGGATTGACCTTCACCTGACCGGTTGAACCAGTCACTTCCGCATCGCCTTTTATGATTGCTTTCGTGGCGGCTTCATGCCGCGCTACGGCTTCACAATATGCGCCAAGTAGGTGACTATCAGCAGCAGTAAACACACCGGGAGGCATGGAAACAACTACCTTATCCCATATCTTCTTTGCCGATGCCGTCATGACAGCCGGTTTCACCGGCCCCCCGAATGGCTTTGGTTCTTTTTTGTTGAGCGCTCGCTTTCCTGCGTTTCCGCCTAACTCTTTCAGCGCTGTTGGTTTGGCTAATCTACCCATTCACCTATTTAGCGAATGGGCTGTGAGTTAGAGATTGGTGAGCCGGTGATGCCACTCACCCGCCGACTGTGGACGCTCAAAATCGATGGTGATCTTCTCACCACCTTTCAGCATGAGAATAAAGCGGGGAGCATCCTTCACAGTGATGGTCTCTTGTCGCTCCATCCCGTGATATTCAACAATGGTCTTGCCGCCCAAGCCACTTGCTGCACCAGCGACAGCGCCAACCGGCCCTAACAGGACTGCGCCAACCAGAGTGCGAGCTACCGGGGAGCGGTTCTGTTTCACTGCCACAGGCACCTTGTCAGTGCGGGTGACGGTCTCTTGATGCTCCGGTATGACCACTTCTGCTGTGGCCATGTTACTGATGTCTATCTTCTCATCCTTTGAGAGAAGGTAGCGCTCTGCGGTTTCGAAATAGCGGGCGATGCGGATTGAACTTCTATCTTTCGCTATAGCTATGACGCAATTGTAACGGCCAACCTTCGCCTTGGTCGCTTCTTCCCAATCATCGAAATGGATTGCAAGAAAGGTGTTGTATTTGCGGAGCGAACTAATTTCCATGGCAGTTGACCGAACTATTACTGATGCGAAACAATACCAAACATCATTGTTGGGAAGCAATATCTAAAAATAAGCTGAAATTTCGCGGTGGTGCGCGTGTGACTGGAGGCGCGGTGATAGGCCGAGAGCAAGGTAGCCTTTGAAATACCCCCTCCCGGCCATGCGTCGTCATCAGTCCCGATGTATTTAGCTTCGTGCGCCGGGGTCGCGGCCGACTTTCTTCATATCGGTCACTTTTTCCGGTTCACCGGGTGGTTCGGGTCGAGCGGGTAGCCGTCAAGATCGGATGCACAATCATAGCCGCCGCGTTCCTTCCGCGCCTTGCTGTTATCATGGCAGGGGGCGCACAGCGCTTGAAGCTCACCGAACCAGAACAATTCATAATCGCCGCGATGCGGAACAACATGGTCAGCTACCGTTGCGGCGGTGGTCAAGCCTTGTGCCAGACAGAAGACGCACAATGGTTCTGCGAACAGCAATGCCTTGCGCTTCTCCTTCCATTCTCTTGTCCAATACCACTTGCGATATTCAGCAGCGGCCTTGCTGCGCTGATCAGTCATGCCAGCGGCTTGCCACCGGGGAGACCGGGAAGGATAGCCACGGGTATAGCGCGACGATCTGGGTGAGAGGTCAGCGACTATCAGGATGAGAACAGATTGTCGCGGCGGGTTCATGGTGCCGGGTTAGA
>NZ_JAINEZ010000073.1:0-27616 GCF_019873065.1 Sphingobium sp. PNB | reverse complement strand
CTGATTTGGGTGGATTGCGGACATTCCCCCTCCCGCCTGCGGGAGGGGGAATGTCCGCAATCCACCCAAATCAGCCAGTCCGGCAAACACGCGAAGGCGGGACCGCGGCGGCAAACCCGCAAATCTCGCCGCCTACGACCGCATCGCCTAGCGCACCATATTGCGCTGCCATAACGACTTTCGCGCTTCCCCATCTCGACTCCGGCGCCTTCCCATGATTAAGGCAGCGTCGATGACCCGCCTGCCCGATCCCGCCACCGCACTCGACGCGCAACAGGCCGCAAAGGCTTTCGACCTGCTGTTCGACGCCAACCTGCCGGAAGAGGAGATCGCCGGCTTTCTCGTCGCCATGGCCCGGCGTGGCGAGACGGCAACGGAAATCGCCGCCGCCGCCCGCGCCATGCGTAACCGGATGATCCCAGTCACGGCGCCGGCGGGCACGATCGATGTCTGCGGCACGGGCGGCGATGGCCATCATACCCTCAACGTTTCGACCGCCGTGTCGCTGGTGGTCGCGGCGGCGGGCGTGCCCGTGGCCAAGCATGGCAACCGCGCCGCTTCCTCCAAGGCCGGCGCAGCCGATACGCTGGAAGCGCTCGGTCTGGACCTTGACCGCGCCGCCACGACAGCCGAAGCGACGCTGGCCGATCTTGGCATCTGTTTCCTTTTTGCGCAGAACTATCATCCCGCGCTCAAACGGCTTGGCCCCATCCGCAGGGCGATCGGGGAACGCACCATCTTCAACCTGATGGGGCCGCTCGCCAATCCGGCCGGGGTGCGCCGTCAACTGGTCGGCATAGCGCGTCCGGACTATGTCCCCGTCTATGCGGAGGCGCTTGCGGAACTGGGCGTCGATCATGCGATGATCGTTTCAGGCGACGAAGGGCTGGACGAACTGTCGCTGGCTGGCGGCAATGCTCTGGCGGAGGTGAAAGGCGGCAGGCTGGTTGCGACGCGCCGCCTGACCGCTGCCGAACTCGGCCTGTCCACCCATCCGGTCGAGGCGATCAGGGGGGGCGACCCCGCCTATAACGCCGCCGCCCTGCGCGCCCTGTTGCAAGGCGAAGCGGGGCCTTATCGTGACGCGGTGCTGCTGAACGCCGCCGCCGCCCTTGTCGTGGCCGACGCCGTGTCCGATTTCCGCGAAGGCGTGGAGGAAGCCGCCGAAACCATCGACCGCGGCCTTGCCAACGCGCTGCTCAATTGCTGGATAGCCTATAAATGACGAACAAGCTGATCGAAATCTGCGATGTAAAGCGGGAGGAAGTCGCCCGGCGCAAGGCCGCCACGCCCATTTCCTCGCTTCACGTCCGCGCCGCCGAACAGACGCCTCCGCGCGGCTTCCGCAAGGCGCTGGACGGTGCCGCCCGCTCCGGCTTCGGCCTGATCGCGGAGATCAAGAAGGCCAGCCCGTCCAAGGGACTGATCCGCCCCGATTTCGATCCGCCCGCCCATGCCCGCGCCTATGCGGCGGGTGGCGCGGCCTGCCTGTCGGTGCTGACTGACGAACCCTATTTCCAGGGGCATGACGATTATCTGGTCGCGGCCCGATCGGCCTGCGCCCTGCCGGTGCTGCGCAAGGATTTCATGGTCGATCCCTGGCAGGTGCTGGAAAGCCGGTCGCTCGGCGCCGACGCGATCCTGATCATCGTCGCCGCGCTGGACGACAATCAGATGGCGGAGATAGAGGACGCCGCCCTTGGCCTGGGCATGGATGCGCTGGTTGAAGTGCATGATGCGCAAGAACTGGAGCGCGCGATGAAGCTCCGCTCGCGCCTGATCGGCGTCAATAATCGCGACCTGCGCGACTTCACGGTCGATTTCGCCCGCACCTACGAACTGGTCGGACAGGCTCCAGAAGGATGCACCTTCGTTGCGGAAAGCGGCATCGGCAGCCATGACGACCTGATCGCCATGTCGGACCATGGCGTGCGCTGCTTTCTGGTGGGGGAAACCCTGATGAGGCAGGCGGATGTCGAAACCGCCACGCGCAGGCTGCTGACGGGGCGATGAGCAAGCTCACCCATCTGGACGAGGAAGGGTCGGCCCATATGGTCGATGTTTCCGCCAAGGCGACGACCGCGCGCAAGGCTGTCGCGAGCGGCCGCATCAGCATGAGTCCCGATGCAGCAGCAGCGATCGAGCAGGGATTGGTGAAGAAGGGCGACGTGCTGGCCGTGGCCCGCGTGGCGGGCATCATGGCGGCCAAGCGGACCGCGAACCTCATCCCGCTCTGCCACCCGATTCCGCTCAGTTCGGTCAGCATCGACCTCGATCTCGACGGCAGCGGCGTGACCGTGACGGCGACCGCGAAGACCGCCGGTCAGACCGGCGTCGAGATGGAGGCGCTGACCGCCGCGTCGGTCGCGTTGCTGACGGTCTATGACATGGCCAAGGCGCTGGACAAGGGCATGATCATCAGCGACGTGCGCCTGCTGGCCAAGAGCGGCGGCAAGTCCGGCGACTGGACGGCTGGGGACGGGCCGGCGTCATGAGCCTGCTTCCGGTCGCGGAGGCGCAGAGCCGCCTGATGGCGCTGGCAAGGCCGCTGCCGACGGAGCATATGCCCATTCCCGCCTGCGCCGGACGATGGCTGAAGGAAGATGTCGTTGCGCTGCGTGATCAGCCCTGGGCCGATCTTTCCGCCATGGACGGCTATGCCGTGCGCGCCGCCGAATGGCCCGGGCCATGGCAGGTCGCCGCCGAAAGCGCGGCGGGCGGCCCGCCGCCTCCGCCCCTCGAACCCGGCCAGGCCTGCCGCATCTTCACCGGCGCGCCCTTGCCGCAGGGCGCCGACAGCATCCTGATTCAGGAAAACGCCGCGCGCGAGGGGGACATGCTGCGCGGGCTGGAGGAGGCGCTGACGAAGGGGCGTCATGTGCGTCCGGCCGGTTCCGACTTCCGCAAGGACGGCCTTTTGCTGAAGGCCGGCAGCGCATTGGGGGCGGCGCAGATCGCGCTCGCCGTGCTGGGTGGGCATGGGACGCTGCCCGTATCGCGCCGAGCGCGGGTCGCCCTGCTCTCGACAGGCAACGAACTCGTGCCCCCCGGTGCGCCGACGCAGCCCGGCCAGCTTCCCTCCTCCAACGCGCCCATGCTGGCCGCCCTGCTCGCCGGCCTTTCCTGCGATGTCATCGATCTGGGGATCGTGCCGGACGATCTCCCCGGCATGATCCAGGCCTTTGCCCGCGCCAGCCAGGCGGACATCATCGTTTCGACCGGCGGCGCATCGGTGGGCGATCACGACATCGTCCGCCCGGCTTTCGTCCAGGCCGGGGGTTCGCTCGATTTCTGGAAAATCCGCATGCGTCCGGGCAAGCCGTTGATGGCGGGGACATTGGGTTCCGCCGTCTTCCTGGGCCTGCCGGGCAATCCGGTATCGGCCTTCGTGACGGCGACGCTGTTCCTGTTGCCGCTGGTCCGCAACATGATGGGCGCGGCATCGCCCCTGCCCCGCACCGCGCCGGCGACGCTCGCCGCGCCGCTGCCCGCCACGGGGGAACGCGACGATTACCTTCGCGCCTTCCGCACGGAAGCGGGCATCGTTTCCGTGACATCGCAGGACAGCGCCGCCACCGCGGCCATGGCGATGGCCGACTGCCTCATCCTGCGCCCCGCCGGCTCTGCTCCGGCTGCCGCCGGCGATCACGTCACGGTTCTTCCCCTCGCATAAGGAAAGGGGCCGCCGCGCGACCCCTTCCAGTGCAGTCCTGACGGATGGCGGCGATGTCAGCCCTGCTGGACCGCCGCCGTTCCTTCAGCGCTGCTGCTTGCCGGGCGACTTGTCCTGACGACGTTCATCGCCCATCTGGCCCTGCCGGTCTTCCTGCTGCTGCTGGCGTCCACCCTGGCTGGAGCGGTCGCCGCCCTGCTGGTCGCGACGTTGACCGCCGCCCTGGTTGTTCTGGTTGGCCATCTTTCTCTCCTATTCACCTTCTTCGTGGAAGGCAGGCGTTAAACGGCCTGGGGCCTCCCGCGTTCCAGCAAAAGCGCCCAACGGTTAGGCGCTTGACTTGCCCCGTTCCGTTTCCTATGCGTTCTCCATCCGTTCCAAGGAGGGCAAGGCGAGATGTTGACACCCAAGCAACAGGAATTGCTGAGCTTCATTCAGACCCGGCTGGAGGAGGGAGGCGTATCCCCCTCTTTCGAGGAGATGAAGGAAGCGCTGGACCTGCGGTCCAAATCCGGCATCCACCGCCTGATCAATGCGTTGGAGGAACGCGGTTTCATCCGCCGCCTGCCCAATCGCGCCCGCGCACTGGAAGTGCTCAAGCTGCCCGACGCCATGCATCGCGCTCCCAAGGTCGTCGTGCCTGCCAAGCCGCCGCTGACGCCCGGTCCGGTGGCCAGCAGACCCCCGGTCGCCGCCAACGACATATTGGAGATTCCGCTGCACGGCCGGATCGCGGCGGGCGTACCGATCGAGGCGCTGGAGGGGCAGAACATGCTTTCCGTTCCTGCCGCGCTGCTGGGCACCGGGGATCATTATGCGCTCGAAGTGGCGGGGGATTCAATGGTCGAAGCGGGCATTCTGGACGGCGATTTCGCGCTTATCCAGCGCACCGACGTCGCGCGCGAGGGGCAGATCGTGGTCGCCCTGATCGACGAAAATGAAGCGACGCTGAAATATTTCCGGCGTGAGGGTCCGAAGGTCAGGCTCGATCCCGCCAACAGCGCCTATGAACCGCAGATCTACGACCCTCGGCAGGTCCGCATCCAGGGCAAGCTGGCCGGGTTGCTGCGCCGCTATAACTGATGCTTCCTGTATTCGCGCGGCCGGCTGGAAGGCCGCGCGACCCAAGGGTGCTCGTCATGCCACGCCTTCGCGCTGCGCATGGTGCCATGGTCCAGATCGATGGTCAGGCCACCCGTCCTGGCGAGGAAGCGTCGATCCACCTTCAGCCAGCGTGGGCGACAGGCGCCCGGCAGGCGGCGGTCGCTGACGACGATGTCTGAATAGGCGCAATCCCGCGCCAGTATCGCATTATCGATCCTCACGCTGCTTCGCGTCAGCAGCAGGTTCCAGTTCCGGCCCCCTCCCTTCAGGCGAACGGCGCATAGATCGGGAGAACAGCGGGCCTGGGGCAGCGCCGTCAATGCCTGCAAGATACCGTCATAACCCGCGCTTTCCGCCATGACCTCGCGCGCATAGCCGCCGGCGCGAGCCCGCAGCATCGCCATGCCGCCATCGGCAGTGCGCACCGCGACATGCCGGCCGTCCCCGCTTATCAATATGGCGGGCATCGGGCTGGTCAGGACCATCATGACGCCGGTGGTCACGGGCATCAGACCCGCCCAGCGCCACCGGCTTCGCCATAGCAGGCACCACAGCATGCCCAGCAGCATCAGGCCGAACACTACGCCCGATTGGGCGGGCGCCAGTACCACCGCCCAAGGGCTGGACGCCACGCCATGGGCAATCAGCAACAGCAGGTCGATCGATCGCGCGGCAAGCCACCAGAAGGGCGCACCCCACCCGCCGAGATCCAACAGCAAGGCCGTCGCCTCCAACGGCATGACCACCAGCGTCGTAAGCGGTATGGCCACCAGATTGGCGATCGATCCCAACATGCCCGCCTTGTGGAAATGGAACAGCGCGATCGGCGCCAGCACCAGCTCCACGACCAGGCCGGTCGCCAGCATGCCCGCAAGATTGCGCCCGATCCGGCGCCCCACCCCTTCGTCACGCGGCGCGAGAAAGGCACGGAAGGCCGGATGCTCGCCCAGCGACACCAGGGCTATCACGGCCGCGAAGCTCATCTGGAAACTCGGCCCCACCAGTGCTTCTGGCCAGAGGATCAGCACCACCAGCGCCCCCGCCGCCACGAGCCTGAGCGTGATCGCGTCCCGCCCCATCGCCAGTCCGCCCAGCACAAGCAGGGCAGCGACGCAGGATCGCACGGTCGGCACCTCTGCGCCAGTCAGAAGCGTATAGCCGATGCCCGCCAGAGCGCCGCCGCCCGCGGCCAGCAGCATCAGCGGCCAGTCGAGAGCCGCCCGGCGGCTGAGCGCCATCATCCGCATCAACAGGAAGATCACCGCAGCAATCAGGGCCGTGACATGCAGACCGCTGATCGACAGCAGATGCGCAAGGCCGCTCCGCCGCATCGCCTCCGCATCTGCCTGCGCGATCGCGCCCTGATCGCCGGTGGCCAGGGCAGCGGCGATGCCGGCGCCCTGTCCCGGAACGCGCTCCAGAATATGCTCGAACAGACGCGCCCTCAACCGGGGGCCGGCCGTGGCCGGCCGCAGGACCGTAACCGGCGGCAGCACACGCCCGGTCGCGCCGACGCCCTCGAAATAGGCGCGGCGCGCAAAATCATAGCCGCCCGGCAGGCTGGGCGGCGCAGGCGGCATCAGCCTTGTGCGGAAGGCTATGATGGCTCCCTCTCCGACCCCCGGCGGCATCGACGCATCGTCAAGATTGACGCGCACCAGGGGCGGCAGGGCAGGCACGCCGACAGGCCGGACCAGCACGCGACTCATGTGCTGCGCGGGCAGCCTTTCGACCGACCGGACCTCCCCCTTCAGCGAGATGAAGGCCGGGCGGTCGAGGGGCGGCGATCCGACGATCGTCGCTTTCCCCCAGACCAGCAGGCACCCCGCACAGGCAAGAATGCCACCGACGACGATCGCCTGACGCACCCGGCCACCGGGCGGCAAAAGCAGCGCGGCGCAGGCGACCGCAAGCGTCACGCAGCAAAAGGCCAGCCATTCCAGCCGATTAGGCAGAAGGAACCAGGCCGCGATTCCCGCAGCCAGGGCGACCGGAACCCATAGCGGCAACCGTTCGCGCTCCTCCTCCAGCCACAGCTCCACGCCGCGCCAAATCCGCGCTGCTTTCCCCCGGGCCGAACTGACAACGGAGGTTTGTCGTGGCTCGAAAGCCATGCTAGGGGGCGTCGCGATCATGGATGGGTCGGGTGGTATCCGGGCGAATGGCAGGGAATGAAACGGTGAGTGCTACAGGTTCGAACAAGCAGGTAGTAACCCGTTTTGCGCCGTCGCCTACCGGTTTTCTTCACATCGGCGGCGCGCGCACCGCGCTATTCAACTGGCTGTTCGCACGTCATCACGGCGGCAAGTTCCTGCTGCGGATCGAGGACACCGACCGGGCCCGCTCCACCGAGGAAGCGGTCGCCGCGATCTTCGACGGGCTGGAATGGCTGGGGCTGGGCGGCGACGAACCGGCGGTCTTCCAGTTCGAGCGCACGCCGCGCCATGCCGAAGTGGCGAACCAGATGCTCGCCTCCGGCCATGCCTATCGCTGCTATGCGACACCCGAGGAACTGGCGGAACTGCGCGAGCGGCAGCGCGCCGCCAAGCAGCCGATGCGCTATGACGGGCGGTGGCGGGACCGCGATCCTTCCGAAGCCCCGGAAGGCGCGCCCTTCGTCATCCGCCTGAAAGCGCCGCGCGAAGGCGAGACGGCGATCGAGGACGCCGTGCAGGGCCGCGTCGTCGTCCAGAATGCGGAGCTGGACGACATGATCCTGCTGCGTTCGGACGGCACGCCCACCTATATGCTGGCGGTGGTGGTCGACGACCATGACATGGGCGTCACCCATGTCATTCGCGGCGACGACCATCTCAACAATGCGTTCCGCCAGCTAGGCATCATAAAGGCGATGAATTGGGAAGAGCCCATCTACGCCCATATCCCGCTGATCCACGGAGCCGACGGCGCGAAGCTGTCCAAGCGGCACGGCGCGCTTGGCGTCGATGCCTATCGCGACGAGTTGGGCATGCTGCCCGAAGCGGTCTTCAACTATCTGCTGCGACTCGGCTGGGGCCATGGCGATGAGGAGATCATTTCCCGCGAGCGTGCGGTGGAACTCTTTGATATTTCAGGTGTCGGCCGCTCGCCCTCTCGCTTCGACATCAAGAAGCTGGAGAATCTTAACGGCCATTATCTGCGCGAGGCGGATGACGCGCGCCTTGCCGCGCTGGTCGCGCCAAAGGTTGCGGCAAGGTTGAACATCGACCTGCCAGAGGATGGCGAGAAGCGGCTTGCAGAGGCCATGCCGTCGCTCAAGCCGCGCGCCAGGACGCTTAACGAAATTGCGGAGGGCGCCGAATTCTTGTTCAAAAATTGCCCGCTCGATTTTGACGAGAAGGCGCTTGCTCTGCTAGACGATTCCGCACGCGCGCTGCTGGGACAGACAGCCGACGCTCTTGCACCCGTCCAGTCCTGGACGGTCGAAGCGATCGAAGAAGCCATTCGCCGCGTGGCAGAGGATGCCGGCCTCGGGCTTGGAAAGGTCGCGCAGCCTTTGCGCGCGGCGCTGACCGGTCGCACGGTTTCGCCGGGAATTTTCGACGTCCTTTTCCTTCTGGGGAAGACGGAGAGCTTGGAACGATTGGCCGCTGTGAGGCACGCATCGGCCAATTGAAGTATCAGGAGAATACCATGTCGGATAACAATGCCACTTTGAGCGTCGACGGCAACGCGAAAGACTATGCCATTCTGAACGGCACGGTCGGACCGCAGGTCATCGACGTTCGCAAGCTCTACGCCAACACCGGCATGTTTACCTACGACCCCGGCTTCACTTCGACCGCGAGCTGCGATTCGGGCCTGACCTATATCGACGGCGACGCCGGTGTGCTGCTGCATCGCGGCTATCCGATCGACCAGCTTGCCGAACAGTCGAGCTTCATGGAAGTGTCCTACCTCCTCCTCAACGGCGAACTGCCCTCGAAGAAGGAACTGGAGGATTTCACGCGCACCATCACGCGCCACACCATGGTGCATGAGCAGCTCACCACCTTCTACCGCGGTTTCCGCCGCGATGCCCACCCGATGGCGATCATGTGCGGCGTGGTCGGCGCGCTCTCGGCCTTCTATCACGACTCCACCGACATCAACGATCCGGAACAGCGCAAGATCGCCAGCCACCGCCTGATCGCCAAGATGCCGACGATCGCGGCGATGGCGTATAAATATTCGGTGGGCCAGCCCTTCGTCTATCCGCGCAACGACCTCAGCTACACCGCCAACTTCCTGAACATGACCTTCTCGGTCCCGGCGGAGGAATATGTCATCGATCCGGTCGTCGTCGACGCGATGGACAAGATCTTCACGCTGCATGCCGACCATGAACAGAACGCGTCGACATCGACCGTGCGTCTGGCGGGTTCGTCCGGCGCCAACCCCTTCGCGTGCATCGCGGCGGGCATCGCCTGCCTCTGGGGTCCGGCGCATGGCGGCGCCAACGAAGCCGCGCTCAACATGCTGCGCGAAATCGGCACCGTCGACCGCATCCCGGAATATATCGCCCGCGCCAAGAACAAGGACGATCCGTTCCGCCTGATGGGCTTCGGCCATCGCGTCTACAAGAATTACGATCCGCGCGCGACCGTGATGCAGAAGACCGCGAAGGACGTCCTGGCGAAGCTTGGCGTCGACGATCCGATCTTCGACGTGGCGAAGGAACTGGAGCAGATCGCGCTTCACGATCCTTATTTCATCGAAAAGAAGCTCTATCCGAATGTCGACTTCTATTCGGGCGTGATCCTCTCGGCCATCGGTTTCCCGACCGAGATGTTCACCGTGCTCTTCGCCCTTGCCCGCACCGTCGGCTGGGTCGCCCAGTGGAACGAAATGATCTCCGACCCTGCGCAGAAGATCGGCCGTCCGCGCCAGCTCTACACCGGCCCGGCGCAGCGCGATTATGTCCCCGTCGACAAGCGCTAGTCTGCACTGGCAATAAGGCACGGAAGCGGCGTCCGTTTGGACGCCGCTTTTATTTTGGCGGGGAGTTGGCCGGTTGCTGACAGGGAGTACCCCATGCTCCCGCACAGGCGGGAACCCGGTCCCGGCTTCAAGGGATCATTGCCCCGTCTGATCCGTGCTCCTCCTTGGCGGGTGCACGGTTTGCCCAGACCGAATATCGATGTCCGCTATACGCCCAAAGCCGGCAGCAGCAGCGTGAACCGTGCGCCGCCTTCGGGCGCGTCGTCGATACGGATGTCGCCGCCCATGGCGCGCGCCAGACGCCGCGAAATGTAGAGGCCAAGGCCGCTGCCGCCCGCGTCGCTGCGGCCCAGTCGCTCGAACTTGTCGAAGATGCGTTCCCTGCTGTCAGCGGCTATGCCATCGCCCTGGTCCAGCACCGCGATCCAGGCCTCGCCGTCGGACCGCCCTGTCTCTATCCGAACGGCAGACCCTTCGGGCGCATAGCGCACGGCGTTGCCTACAAGGTTCATCAGGATCTGCAAGGCGCGGCGAAATTCACCGATGGCCGGCTCCGCGACCGTCAGCGCAGGGGCGAGGATGCTGATCCCCCGATCCTGCGCCTTTACGAGGAACAGCCCGGCGGCCCGCCGCCCGACATCGGCCAGATCGATCTCTTCCGCGGTCACGCTGAAATCCGGCCGGTCGATCGCCTGCAGGTCCGCCAGATCGTCGATCAGCGCCATCAGATGACGCCCCGCCGCCGAAATGTCGCTGGCATAGCCCAGATAGTCCGGCCGCAACGGCCCCTCCAGTTGCGCGCCGATCGAATCCGCATTGGCGATGATCCGTCCCAAAGGCCGTCGCAAAGATCGGTCCAGCCTCTTCCCGAACTCGGCGGGATAGAATGGCAGCGGTTCCGGCGTGGCGAGCGGCGCCGTCACCGCGCGGTCGACGGGCAAAGCCTTGCCGCGATAACCCACCAACTGGCCCGCGAGATCGAACATCGGAAAGCCCGACAGCATGAAGCGCTGCGCCGGATCGCTCGTCAATCCCGCCACCTGATCGCGAAAGGCGCGCCGCTGCGCGAAGCCGCGCAGGATCGCCAGGTCGCCTTCGGCATCCGGGCGCAATTCGAAATAGCTCGTGAAGCGGCTGCCCGGCAAAGGCGGGGCGGATGGCAATGCGCCCTCGCCGCCCAACCCCTCATGCACCATCTGGAAGCGCAACTGGGTGTCGATCTGCCACGTCCAGCCGTCGGACAGGGCAGCGATGTCGGTCTCTCGCCGCGCCAGATCCAGCGGCGCCGCAACCGCCTGCCGCTCATGCCAGTCGATGATGGAAAGCTGCACCCGTTCGGCCTCGGGCTTGGCGCGCACCCACATGTCGATGTCACCACGCTCCGCCGCGGCCACGACCGGGCGGGACAGGGCAATGCCCAGATGCGCCGCCAGCCGCGCCATCGCCGCCAATTGCGGGACCGCCAGCGCGCTGCCGAGATCGCCGCCCGCCTCCTGCTGAAGGGCCAGCACGGGTGCGTCCGCACTCAGCAGCCGGCCATCCGCAGCAACCGTCGCCCGGATGATGGCGGGATGCGCGGGCATGTTCATCAACCGGCGATCCGCCGCAGATGATCCAGCTTGGCCCGCAGCGCGGCAGGCGCGCGCAGGGCGCCCACCGTCGCGTCAGCCTGCGTTACGCTCAATTCCTGATAGCGCATGGCTTCCCCGACGATGGTCGCATCGGACAAGGAAGGCCGCACCGGCCGCAATGCCAGCAACAATTGCCGGTAGTCGCTGTCCGATCCCCCGAGCGCCCGGCATAGAGCGGCAACCTGCCCCACCGGACCCATGACCAGGATGTCCGCGACCTGCGCGCTCTCCATCCGCAACCGGCGCCCGGCGAGCGCGGCGAACAGCAGGAAATGCCTGTGCTGCAACGCGGCGGCCATCAATTCGGGCGCATCGGCGCACTCGCCCAATTGACGGACCAGCCTGTCCGCCGCCGCGATGGGCCCTTGCGCCTCGTCATGCCGGATCAGTTGGCGTTGCGCCGCGGCTTCGACCAGCGGCACCACCGCTTCCGCTTCGATCAGGCCGCTCCGCTGGACGATCGCGGCCAGGCAGGCGGCCGCCGTCCACAGCAGTTCCGCAAAGAAGCCCGCCGGCAGATCGGGCTGCATCGGCTGATCCTCCGCCGCGGTCATCAGCCAGCGCCCTTCCGCCAGCATCAGCGCGGCAAGCGCTTCGCCCAAGGCGGGATCGTCGGCGGGAAAGAGCGACTCCGCCTCCGATTCGCTGCCCGAACCGCCATCGGGCCTGCCGAACTGGCGCAGCATCAGGCTGATCCCGCCCCGCATCTGCATATGGGCGAGCAGCGCCGGCCCCAACAGGGTCGGCTGCGCGCGCAGCGTCGGCCAGCAAACGGGTTGCGGCCATTGCGCCAACGCCGCCGCGATTTCCGGCCTATCCTCCAGCGCCAGACGCAATCCGATCTCCATTGCGGTCAGGCATCCGCCAAGATGCCGCCGGGTCTCCGCCACCAGAGCGTCGTGCCGCTCCCGCCCGTCGTCCGGAAAGAAAAACGCCAGATCAATGGCATGGCCGACAGGCACGGCGGACATGCCCGCCATGACTTGCGCCATCGGCCAGCAGTCCGCCCGGGTCGGTCCGATCAGGGACGAAAAGGCGCTCATGCCGGCCAGCATAATGGCACGTCGTTAAAATGCACTAAACCGTAACGAGCAAAATCGCTCAATTCCGGCGGAGCAGGATCATCGTTCCAAGCGACCCGATGGCGCACAGCGTCGTCAGGTCGAACATCGGCCCCAGCGCCCCGGCCAGCGACGCCAGCAGCAGGGGAATGAGCGCGCTGGCGGGCGTGAAGATCATCCACGGCCGCAACGGCCCGGTTTTCTGCCAGCGATCCGCCATCTGGATGATCGCCAGCATCAGCGCCAGATAGGCCGCCGTCGTTCCTCCGCCCGCGAGCGCGATCCCGCCAAGCGCGAAGGCCGGCGCGATAAAGGCCATCCAGCCCATGGGCAACGGCCGCAGCGCCATCTCGTCCAGCCGATCCGCGGTTTCCGCCAGCAACAGCGACAGCAGCAGCAGGCAGAAGCCCGTCCCTGTCCACAGCAGTTCGATCGGCACCAGCGCAATCGCACCCAGCGCCATGGCGGCGATCCGCACCTGCAGCGCCGGAACCTGCATGCGCATCAGCGCCGGGCTGATCAACCGGGCGGCCGGGCCCAGCAGATATTGTTCGGCCGCGCCCCTGACGCGCCGAAGCCGCGGCCCGCCGGAAAGTACCGCCTGAGCGGCCAGGTCCGCCTGCTCCTGCGTCTCCACCAGCGCGACGCGCCCTTCCATCAGGTCGTCCTGCGGCACGGTGATCCGGCGTGCGCCGGCCTGAACAGCGCCCCGCACCAGGGTCAGCGCCAGATCCCAGTCCCCGATCATGTCGAGCGTATTGAACAGCAGGTCCGGACTGACCCGGACCAGGCCGGCCCAGCGCTGTCCGGCATCGATCCGTTCGAACGGCGCGCTGGCCCGGCTGTCGTCCGCCACCAGCAGCGCATCGCCCTGCTGAGCGGCCATCGCCTCGAAATAACCCTGTCCGATGATCGCCCCGTCCGCGACGAGCAGCGTGTCCGCGTCGCGGGGCGCATCGCGCACCATCGACACCATGTCGCGGACCAGCGCGACGGCGATGCCGTCCGCCGACAGCCGGTCGACGGCCTGCGACAAGGCGGGCGTGATGACGCTGACCAGGATCATCACCCGGTCGGCGCCCGCGCGCACCGCCTGCCGCGCCTGATATTCGACCAGCGTCTGCCCGGCGAAATGCAGGCTGGCGCGCAGCGACCCGGCCGAATCGCCGCCGGCCCGGCTCGCGCTGAGAATAGCCGCAAAAGTCATGCGTGTTGAAACCGACCCGATCGTTGTTCAGCCCACCTTGTTACAAGGCGGAGGCAATCACGCAAGCAGCCTCACGCCTCAACGCTGCGCAAGATCGTCAAGCGCGGCACGCAAGCGCCGCAATATGCGTGGGTCGCCCGGCGCCGCGTCGGCCGCTTCATCGGCCATCGCCATCAGGCCGGTGAGGCCGAAACTGGCCGCCAGCCCCTTCAGCCGCCAGGCGGCAAGCTGCCAGTTCGCATCGCATCGCGACCGCCCCAGCAGATCGACGTGACGCTCCGCGCTTTCCATGAAGGCGACGCGCAGATCCTCGATCAACGGTCTGTCGTCACCGACAGCGGCGGCAAGAGCGGCATTCAGGGCGCCTGGATCATAGGACATGGGGTCAACGCTATCTGGCTTGCGTTAAGTTTTGGTAACAGGGCATTTTCGTGCGCGCAAAAGCTGCTAGGATAGGACGCATGAATGGGGGCAGCACAATCGTCGAATTCTGGCGGGACAAGGACGCAGCGACCGATGATACGGCGCAGGCAGACGACGCCTTGCTTTTGAAACAGGCCGTTCTTGACCTGGAGGATGAGGGCGTGCCTGCGGAAAGCGGCGAGCATGGGATGCGCGCCGCGACATGGGCATTCCCCACCGCCGGCCTTGGCTGGATCGGCTTTGCCGGTTGGGCGACGCTGTCCTCCGGACAATGGCGCGCCGGGCCCGCGGCGTGGCCGGGGCTGGTCGCGACCATCCTGGTCCCGCTCATCCTGCTCGGCGTCTGTTATCTGCTGCTGCTGCGGAACAGCCGCAGCGAAGCCCGCCGCTATCTCGACACCGCCCGCGCGCTCAGGACCGAGGCGGAACTGCTGGAGCTGCGCGTCGCCCGAATCGCCGGCCAGTTGGAAACCGCACGCCAGAGCATGCAGGATCAGGCGGAACTGCTCGACAGCTATGGCGCCGCCGCCAGCAGCAATATGGAGGCGTCGGCCGAACTGATCGCAAGCCGCGCCAACAGCACCGCCGAACGCGCCGAGTCCGCCGAACGCGCCGGGTTGGCGCTCGTCCAGCGGATGGAAGCGCTGGTCGCCTCCATCCCGGAGCTGGAGGATCGCGCGACGCGCATGTCCGCGCAGATCATCGACAATGGCCACGCGCTGTCGGAACGCATCGACATGTTGGAGGCTCGGCTGCATGCATTGGGCGAGTTGTCGGACGATGCCCGCAGCCGCACGCTTTCGGCAACTAAGAGCCTTTCGAGCCAGCTTATCGAGCTTCAGGAAGCCACGCGCTCGGCCACGCAGGAAGTGACCGGCATGGCCGATGTCGCTTCGGGCCGGATCGAGGCGACGACCCTGAGCGCGCGCAAGGCGATGGAGGAGAGCTGGCTCGACATCGAGCAGAAGTCGATCGTGCTGACCGGCCTTACCGATCGCACCAAGTCGGAAATAGCAGAGACCACCCAGTCGGTCATCGCCCTGCTGACGCAGGAATTGAACCGCGTCGAGATCGACGTGCTGCACCGTCTGGAAACCACCCATGGGCGCGCGCAGGAAACCATGGCGGCGGTCGACGCCAATCTGACCGCGCAGGCCGCGTCGCTCAAGGCGCTGATCGAGGGTGCGCAGGCCGGCATTGCCGCCACCAGCCAATCCGCCCTCTCCACCCTGGCGCGCGACGCCGAAACCGTGGAGGCCGAACTGCGCCGGCGGGTGGAAGCGGCGATTGCGCAGACCCATGAAGGCATCAGGCTGACCGACGACGGCATCGCCCGCCATGGCGCGGCGCTGGAGGCGCTCATCGCCCGGTCGCGCGACAGCATCGCCGCCATCGGGGATGAGACCGTCACCAGTATAGCGGATCATGTGGGCGAGATCGAAAACCGCCTGCACCAGATCAACGATCTGGTCGAAGGCCAGCGCACGCTCGTATCGGGCCTGCAAAGCAGCCTGGACGATGCGGTCGATTCCGCGCAGTCGCGCTTTGCGGCGATGGAACAGTCAGCCCTCGCCCGCAATGAGCGGTTGACCGAAGCGCTGTCGCGCCTGACCGCCGAAACGCAGCGCATCGATGCCGCCCTGGGGGCTGGCGGCCTGACCGCCGAAAAGCTGATCGGCAGTGCGGAAACGCTGATGGTCGCGCTTGATTCCAGCGTGCGCGAACTCGACGAAACCTTTCCTGCCGCGCTCCAGCGCTTCAACGGCCGGATCGAGACCAGCCGCACCCTGCTCGACAGCGCCGCGCCGGAGATCGAACGGCTGGAGGCCATTTCGGAGGCGTTGCTCGGGCGCACGCAGGAGGCCGAGGAATTGCTGCGCGGCCAGGGACGCCGCCTGACCGAATGGCTGGAAAGCACGCAAAGCGGCGTCGATGCCAATCGCGAACTGGTGGAGAAGCTGCGCAGCGCGCTCGACAACGCGCATCAGGACGCGACGCGCATCACCGAAGGCGCGGGACCGCTGCTCGTCACCGCCCTGCTCCGCGTCAAGGATACCGCCGATCAGGCGGCCGAACGCGCCCGCCAGGCGCTCAGCCGCGCCATTCCCGAAGCGGCGGAGGCGCTTGCCGACGCCAGCGAGCAGGCGATGCAGCGCGCCATCGACGAAAAGGTCACGGCCCAGATCGAAATGGTCGCCAGGGTGGCGGAGGAAGCGGTGAAGGCCGCGCATCAGGCATCCGACCGCCTGACCCGCCAGCTCCTGACCATCGCGGACACCAGCGCCAGCGTGGAAGCGCGGATTGAGGAAGCGGAGCGCGCCGCCGAAGACCGCGACCGCGACCATTTCGCCCGACGGTCGGCGCTGATCATCGAATCGCTCAACAGCACGGCGATCGACGTATCGAAGATACTCTCCAACGATGTCACCGACTCGGCCTGGTCAGCCTATCTGAAGGGCGATCGCGGCGTCTTCACCCGCCGCGCGGTCAAGCTGCTGGACGCGGGCGAATCCCGCGAAATCGCCCTGCATTACGACAATGATCCTGAATTTCAGGAGCATGTGAACCGCTACATCCACGATTTCGAATCGATGCTGCGGATCATCCTGTCGGCCCGCGACGGCAATGCGCTGGGCGTTGCGATCCTTTCATCGGACATGGGCAAGCTCTATGTCGCGCTGGCGCAGGCGATCGAAAGACTGCGGCAATAGGTCTTCGAAGCTTGGCGATAATTCTGCCATCGCCCGCTGCCGTCAAAGAGCATCCGCGCCTCGCAGCGCACCCCGTCGCCCCGAACAAATTCAGTCCGCTGTCGTCGGATCGATCGTCGCGCGTATCTGGGCGATGCTGTTGGCCGGAAATCCCGCCATGTCCGCATGCCGGCGGATCAATTCCTCGCTGGGCGCACGATAGACGCAATAGATCTTGTCATCGGTGACATAGCTGTGAACCCATTGAATATCCGGGCCCAGCTGGCGCAGCACATTGCAGGAGCCCTGCGACGCGCCCTTGAGCTGCTCGCCCGATAATTGGCCGACGCCGGGCATGTCCCGTTCGATCACGAATTGCGGCATGATGTCCTCCCCTGTCTGACAGGCGCATGGATCATAGACCCTTCATGCTCCCTGTTCGAGGGCGATATTGGGCTAGAGCCGATCGACATTCAGCCCTGACGGCCTGCAAATGACGCTTTTCCGTGCTTCCGGTGCTCACCTACTTTGAGTAGGCTGCGCTCCGGGTCATGGAAAACCACCATTTTCGGCTCGTCATCATCTGAATGTCGATTGGCTCTAGGCCCTCATCGGCAGGCCCGCCCGCCCCAGGCGCCGCGTTCCGCCTGATCGAGATGCAGATGATCGCGATGTGCGGCATTATAGTCGGGCGAAAGGACGGTCGAAAACAACCCGCAGGCGCCGTCACGAACCTCATGCAGAAAATCCGCGTCCTTTCCCCCTCCCTTCCAGTCTGCCGCAATGCCGATCCGGTGTCCGTCCGTCAGGATGAAACCGGCCACATCAATGGCGTCGGCCGTGGCATGCTCGCTGAAATCCCCTGCGCTGCGTCCATAGAGACGGCGGCAGCTATAAGCGCCGAAATGCGTGACCTTCCGAACCGCGCGGCCGAAGTGACGCTGGGCGGCGGGCTGGACCACCTGCCATTCCCAGAGCTTGAGCGCCGCCGCAACCGGACAGGATGGCGCGACCGCCGCCGGTTCCCATGCGATGGCGTCCTTGACCGGAGTCAGCCGCACGGCGTCGGCATAGGCGCACTGGCCCTCGCCCCCCGGCTTCATGCGGGAATAGGCAACGCCCGCCCGATCCAGCAGGGCGCGGCACTCGGCAGGACGGCCGGTCAGCGAGGCAAGCTTGCGGCCGGTGAAGAGACCGATCGGCTGGGATAGATCAAGTCGAGTCCAGGGGATATTCTGGGGCCGGCGGCTGACATAGGCATAGCCGATCAGGCAAAGGCTCAGAACCGCCGCGACATGGACAAGGCGGCGCAGGAAGAGGTGGATTCGGCGCATGCCTCAAGCACGCCGGACCGTCCCCATTGGTTCCGACGTCACCGGATAACCGAGATGATCGGGAATACAGAGATGCGGTTCCCCATTTCTCTCCTCGAACCAGGGCGTCACCTTCTCAACCGGGATCGACAGGGCATGCGCCGCCAGATCATCGAAGCGGCCGAATTGGGCGAGCCGCTCCAGATTGCGCCGCGTCGGAAAGATGATCTGCCCCTCGCCCCGGTCGCATCGGGCCAGCGTTTCCGCTGCGCTGCTCCAGAACAGTTGCACATTTTCGGTGGCATCGACGCTCGCGGCCTGTCCTTCCGGCGCCTCAGCGATGTAGAAGCGGGTATCGAACACCCGCTGCGCCTGCTCCAGGCGCGCAGGGTGCCAGCGGGCAAAGGGCAGCAGCCGATCCAGCGCGATTTCCAGCCCATGATCGCTGAGGATGTCGCCAAGCCCGGCCCCTGCCCCCAGCGCCTGCCGCATGGTCGCGATCCGATCGGCCGCCAGCGGCGATGTGAAGGCAATGGCGAGACCGCTTTCCTCCAGCGTCTCCCGAATGGCGGCGATCCGCGCCGCCGCCTCGTCCAGAGGCAGGCTACCAGAGATCTTCGCTGCAAGAGCATGATCGCCCGCATCCACCGCGCCACCGGGAAAGACCAGCGCGCCCGCGGCGAAGGCCATGCTGGACGCCCGTTCCATCATCAGGATTTCCGCGGCGGCATCCGGGCGGTCGCGCAGGATGACCACCGTCGCAGCGGCGCGGCCTTCGGAAAGCATATCTGTCATGAAACCGCCATAGGCATCGAAATCGCCGGCGGTAAAGTCCCTTCCGGTCAATCCCGGAAGGGATTGGTGGAGCCGAGGGGGATCGAACCCCTGACCTCGTCATTGCGAACGACGCGCTCTCCCAGCTGAGCTACGGCCCCGTAAAGGAGCGCTGCCTATAAGCGAGCGATTGCGCCCATGCAACGGTCTTTTTGCGCAAAATGCGACGGCCGCGAACAGCCCCGGAACCGCGCAGCGCAGCCGCTCTGTCGGGGCCAAGGCGGAACGTTACTCCTGCGTAACGCCCGGAACGATGCGGCCGCATGCTCATTGGTGCGGTGACGACGCTCCCGAAAGGACGTCGTGCAAAAAGCAGACAAGGAGACGGACAATGGGTTACCAAGGCGGACGTCGCTATGGTGACGGCGATCGTAACTGGACGGACTGGGACCGCGATTCCGACCGTTACCGTGCGCGGCGCGACTGGCGGGACGACCGCAGCTATCGATATGGCACGCGCGGCCAGTTCGGCGGATCGGGATCGGGATATGGCGGATCGGGCAACCGGCGCCCGCCCGAAGATTATGATCCGGAAGAACGGGGCTTCTTCGACCGCGCGGGCGACGAGATCCGGAGCTGGTTCGGTGACGAAGAGGCGGAGCGTCGCCGCGAATATGACGATTATTACAACCGGCCCTATGGCGATCCGCGGGACCAGAGCAGCCGGATCGGCTATGCCTCTGCCTCCAATTCGGCGCGTTACCTGCCCAATCGCGGCTATGCGCCCTTTGCCGGCGAACGCAGCGGCTTCGGCAGCGAGGACCATGGCTATCGCGTGCGCGCCTATGGCCCCAACCATGATTATGGCGAGCATCACGACGCCAATTACTATGCCTGGCGTCAGCAACGGATCGACGAGCTGGACCGCGACTATGCCGAATATCAGCGGGAGAATCGCGAACGCTTCAACAATGAGTTCGGCAGTTGGCGGAACCGCCGCGGCGAGCAGCGCCAGGCGGTCCAGCAGGTCCGCGAGCATATGGAAGTCGTCGGCAGCGACGGCGAGCATGTCGGTACGGTCGACAAGCTGCGCGGCGACCGCATCATCCTGACCAAGAGCGATCAGGAATCCGGCGGCGTGCATCATTCGATCCCGTCATCCTGGATCAGGTCGGTGGACGCGCAGAAGGTGACGCTGGAAAAGACGGCGGAACAGGCGCAGACCGCATGGCGCACCGAGCGGGAGCAACAGGCCCTGTTCGGATCGCAGGATGACGATGCGAGCGACAGGTTCAGCGGCGCAAGCGGCTCGACCTTCGAAAAGGGCCGTTACCGGTAAAAATGGGAGGGTCCGGCCGCCGGCCGGGCCCCTTCTTCATTCGGCGGCGGCCAGCACCCGCTGCGCCTGGACCAGATGCGGACGGTCGATCATCTTGCCGTCCAGTTTCAGCACCCCTGCACCCGGATTGGCGGCGAAGGCCTCGATCACCGCCCTCGCCCGGGCGATTTCGGTCTCGCTGGGGGTAAAGCCATCATTGATGGCGGCGACCTGTACCGGATGGATCGCCATCATGCCGGTGAAGCCATCGCGACGCGCCCTTCCTATATAGGCCTTGAGATCGTCCATCGCCTCGATCCGGGGGAAGACCGTGTCGATGGCTGGCACGCCTGCTGCATGGGCGGCGAACAGCGTGAGGCTGCGCGCCAGTTCGAAGGGCGCGGTGTAGCGGCCGTCCTCCTCGCGGGAGGTCGAGGCGCCGACCGAGGCGGGCAGATCCTCCGCCCCCCAGGTCAGGCCAGCGAGCCTGTCGCGCACCTGCCGGAACGTGCCCAGTTCGAAGATGGCGGCGGGCGTTTCGGTCGCGATGGGCAGGATCGGCGGCACATTCGCGCCGTCCGCCAGGGCGATCAGCGCCTGGATGCTGGCCGCGCCTTCCGCCTTGGGCAGCATGATCCCGTCCGGCGCAGCGGGCAGCACGGCCGCCAGATCGGCGCGGGTGTGATCGCCGTCCAGCGGGTTCACCCGGACGAAGGCCACGCAGTCGCGGGGCGAGGCCAGCCATTCCGCAATCGCCTCCCGCCCAAAGGCCTTGCGTTCCGGGGCGACCGAATCCTCCAGATCCAGGATGATGGCGTCGGCGCCGCTGGCCGCCGCCTTGGCGAAGCGTTCGGGGCGGTCGGCGGGTACGAAAAGCAGCGAACGGAGCTTCATGCGGGCCTCTTCTTCAGCAGCGCCATGCGCAGGCATTGGCAGACGATTTCGTCCCGCTGGTTATAGAGCCGATGGGTGAATGTCACGATCCCCGCTTCGGGGCGGGAACGGCTTTCCTTGAGGTCCGTCACTTCGCTGTCCGCCCGCATCGTGTCGCCGATGAAGACCGGCTTGGGCATGACCAATTTGTCATAGCCCAGATTGGCGACCAGCGTGCCCAGCGTCGTGTCGCCCACCGACAGGCCCACCATCAGCGCGAAGGTGAAAGTGCCGTTGACGAGGATCTGGCCGAACTCCGATGCTTTCGCGGCTTCGGCATCCAGATGCAGCGGCTGGGGGTTGTGGGTCATGGTCGAGAAGAGGAGATTATCGGTTTCCGTCACCGTCCGGCGGATGTCATGGGTCATCCGGTCGCCAATCCGCCATTCGTCATAATAGCGGCCCGCCATCAGCCTTCCTCCCGCTCAACCAGCACCAGCAGCGCGCCTTCGCTGACCTGGCCGCCTTCGGACGCGTCCAGTTCCGCCACTACGCCGTCGAAGGGCGCTGTCAGGCTGTGCTCCATCTTCATCGCCTCCAGCGTGACCAGCTTCTGGCCCTTGGCGACCTTGTCGCCCTGCGTCACGGCGACGGCGATGATGCGGCCCGGCATGGGGGAGAGGATCGCGCCGTCGGATGCGGCACCGCCGCCTGCCTTGACGGGCGGGGTCTGGCTGAAGAACCAGCTTTGCCCGGCTTCGGTGACGATGATCGTGCCGTCGCGCTCCATGTCGGAGCAGAGACCGGTGCGCAGATCGTCCGACTGCGCTTCCACTACGACATGGCGGCTGTCCACGAACAGGTCGACTTTGGTCTTCGACTGTCCGTTGAGGCGGAAACCGAACAAGCCGTCGCGAAAGGACCGATCGTCCCAATCGCTCCGGGCGAGCCAGTCGCTGCGGAATCGCTCGCCCGCCGCCGCAAGGACTCGGTCCGAGGGGCCATCGGTCCTTGTCAGCGCCTCTCCCTGCCGCTCGATCAGGCCGGTGTCGAGACAGCCCGCCGCGAAATCTTCCATGGAGAGGCAAGCGTGCAAAAACGGTTTGTTGGTGTGCAGCGGCCCGACGAAGCTGCTGTCCAGCCAACGCAGGAGATCCTGGCGGGCCGCTTCCCGATCTTCGCCATGGCAGATGACCTTGGCGATCATCGGGTCGTAGAAGGAACTGACGGTATCGCCTTCCTCCACGCCCGTTTCCACGCGGGCGCCGTGGTCGAACAGCAGCCGGTCGATCTTGCCGGGGCTGGGCAGGAAACCCTTGGCAGGGTCTTCGGCATAGAGGCGGGCCTCCATGGCGTGGCCGTTGATCGACAGTTCCTCCTGCTTTTTCGGCAGCGGTTCGCCGCTCGCTACGCGGAGTTGCCATTCGACCAGATCGACGCCGGTGATCTCCTCCGTCACCGGATGCTCGACCTGAAGCCGGGTGTTCATTTCCATGAACCAGATGCGGTCGGCGCGCAGGCCTTCACTGGCGTCGGCGATGAACTCGATCGTTCCGGCGCCGACATAGTCGACCGCCTGCGCCGCGCGCACCGCCGCGCCACAGATCGCCTCGCGCGTTGCCTCATCCATGCCGGGCGCGGGCGCTTCCTCGATCACCTTCTGGTGGCGGCGCTGGAGCGAGCAGTCGCGTTCGAACAGGTGGACGACATTGCCATGAGAATCCCCGAACACCTGCACCTCGATATGGCGGGGCGAGAGGATATATTTCTCGATCAGCACCTGATCATTGCCGAAACTGGACGCGGCCTCCCGCTGGCAGGACAGCAGCGCATCGGCAAAGTCCGCCGCCGCATCGACGCGCCTCATGCCCTTGCCGCCGCCACCCGCGACCGCCTTGATCAGCACGGGATAGCCGATGGCGTCGGCTTCGGATTGCAGGCGCTCGACGCTCTGGTCCTCGCCGAGATAGCCGGGCGTGACCGGCACGCCCGCCTCGGCCATCAGCTTCTTGGCGGCGTCCTTGAGTCCCATGGCGGTGATGCTGGACGGGTTCGGCCCGACCCAGATGAGGCCCGCGTCGATCACTGCCTGCGCAAAGGCAGCATTTTCCGACAGGAAGCCATAGCCGGGGTGGATCGCCTCCGCCCCGCTCGCCTTGGCTGCGGCAATGATCCGCTCCCCGACCAGATAGGATTCGCGCGCAGGCGACGCGCCGATATGCACGGCCTGATCCGCCTGCCGAACATGCAGGCTGTTCGCGTCCGCGTCGGAATAGACCGCAACAGTACGGATACCCAGGCGGCGCGCGGTGCGGATGATGCGGCAGGCGATTTCGCCGCGATTGGCAATGAGCAGGGACTGGATCACATGCGGAACACCCCGAAGCGGGGTGCCTCCTCGACTGGAGCGTTGAGCGTGGCGGCGAATGCCAGACCCAGCACGTCGCGGGTCTGGGCGGGGTCGATCACCCCATCGTCCCACAGCCGCGCAGTGGCGTGATAGGGGTTGCCTTCATCCTCATATTTCTGGCGGATCGGCGCCTTGAAGGCTTCGGCTTCTTCCGGCGTCCATTTGGCGGCGTCGCGGTGGACGGTCGCCAGCACGCTCGCCGCCTGTTCCCCACCCATCACGGAAATGCGGCTGTTGGGCCAGGTGAAGAGGAAGCGCGGCGAATAGGCCCGGCCGCACATGCCGTAATTGCCGGCGCCGAAGCTGCCGCCGATCAGCACGGTGATCTTGGGCACGCTGGCCGTCGCCACCGCCGTCACCAGCTTCGCGCCATGCTTGGCGATTCCCTCCGCCTCATATTTGCCGCCGACCATGAAGCCGGAAATATTCTGGAGGAACAGCAGCGGAATGCGCCGCTGACAGGCCAGTTCGATGAAATGCGCGCCCTTCTGCGCGCTCTCGCTGAACAGCACGCCGTTGTTTGCGAGGATCGCGACCGGCATCCCCCAGATATGGGCGAAACCGCAGACCAGCGTGGTGCCGTACAGCGCCTTGAACTCGTGAAATTCCGAACCGTCGACGATGCGGGCGATCACTTCGCGCACATCATAGGGGGCGCGGACATCCTGCGGGATGATGCCGTACAGCTCCTCCGGATCATATTTCGGCGCTTTTGGTTCGCGCAGATTGAGGTCTTGTCGCCGCGCCGGTTGCAGCGTCGAGACAATGTCCCGCACGAGGGTCAGCGCATGTTCGTCATTCTCCGCGACATGATCGACCACGCCGGATCGGCGGCCATGCACCTCCGCGCCGCCCAGATCTTCGGCTGAGATGACCTCGCCCGTCGCCGCCTGCACCAGCGGCGGCCCGGCAAGGAAGATCGTGCCCTGATTGCGCACGATCACCGTTTCGTCCGACATGGCGGGCACATAGGCGCCCCCCGCCGTGCAGCTTCCCATGACGCAGGCGATCTGCGGAATGCCCCGCGCCGACATCTGCGCCTGATTGTAGAAGATGCGGCCGAAATGCTCGCGATCCGGGAAGACATCCGCCTGGTTAGGCAGGTTCGCGCCGCCGCTGTCGACCAGATAGACGCAGGGGAGCCGGTTCTCCATCGCGATTTCCTGCGCGCGCAGATGCTTCTTCACGGTCAAAGGATAATAGGTGCCGCCCTTCACCGTGGCGTCGTTGCAGGCGATCATCACCTGCCGTCCCGACACCCGGCCGATCCCCGCGATCATGCCCGCGCCGGGCACCTCGCCATGATACATGTCATTGGCGGTGAGCTGGCCGATCTCCAGAAACGGACTGCCCGGATCGAGCAAGCGCTCCACCCGCTCGCGGGGGAGCAGCTTGCCGCGCGCGACATGCTTGGCCCGCGCCCCCTCGCTGCCGCCGAGCGCCGCCTGCGCGACCTTCGCGTGCAGTTCGTCGCGCAGTGACCGGTTGTGCGCGGCGTTGGCGCGGAAAGCATCACTCTCCGCCGAGAGCTTCGTATCGAGAACAGGCGCACTCATGCTCTTGCGCTCCCCTGCCCTGCGGTTGCATATCCGGGGTCATCCATGCCTACCATCCTGCTCCTCACCATATCCAACCTGTTCATGACCACCGCCTGGTATTGGCACCTGAAAGGCGGGATGAATAAGCCCCTTTTCGCGGTCATCCTGATCAGTTGGGGCATCGCCTTCGTCGAATATTGCTTCGCCGTGCCCGCCAACCGCATCGGCTTTGCCCATGGGTGGAGCGCGGGCCAGCTCAAGATCGCGCAGGAGGCCATTGCGCTGCTGATCTTCGGCGGATTCATGGTGACGGTGCTGGGCGAGCCGCTGCACTGGCGCCATCTGGCCGCTTTCCTCTGCATCATGGCGGCGGTGGGCTTCCTGTTCGTGGGGCGGTCATGAGAGAGTTGCCCGCTCTTGCGGAGGCAGGAGCCCAGTTTGGACGGCAGGGGCACATTCACACGCCGATCAGTTCGCGGCCGATCAGCATGCGGCGGATTTCGTTCGTTCCCGCGCCGATGTCCAGCAGCTTGGCGTCGCGCATGTAGCGCTCGACCGGCCAATCCTTTGTATAGCCCGCGCCGCCCAGCGCCTGCACCGCCTCCAGCGACACCTTCATCGCATTCTCGCTGGCCAGCAGGATCGCGCCCGCCGCGTCGAAGCGGGTTGTCCTGCCCCGGTCGCAGGCCTGCGCCACGGCATAGACATAGGCCCGCGCCGAATTGAGCGCGACATACATGTCCGCGACCTTGGCCTGCATGAGCTGGAAGGCGCCGATGGGCTGGCCGAACTGCTTGCGCTCCCGCACATAGGGCAGCACCACGTCGAGACAGGCCTGCATGATGCCGAGCTGGATGCCCGACAGCACCGCCCGCTCATAGTCGAGGCCCGACATCAGCACGCCGACGCCGCCGTTGAGCGGGCCCATGATGTTTTCCTCCGGCACTTCGCAATCGTCGAAGACCAGTTCGGCGGTGGGCGATCCGCGCATGCCGACCTTGTCGATCTTCTGCCCGATGGAGAAACCCTTGAAATCCTTCTCTATCAGGAAGGCGGTGATGCCGCGCGACCCTTCGCCGGTCTTGGCATAGACGACAAGCGTGTCGGCATAAGTGGCGTTGGTGATCCAGAATTTGGTGCCGTTGAGGACATAGCGGTCGCCGCGCTTCTCCGCGCGCAGCTTCATCGAGACGACGTCCGACCCCGCCCCCGCCTCCGACATGGCGAGCGATCCGACATGCTCGCCGGAGATCAGCTTGGGCAGATAGCGCGCCTTCTGCTCCGGCGTGGCCCAGCGGCGGATCTGGTTGACGCAGAGATTGGAGTGCGCGCCATAGCTGAGGCCTATGGAGGCGGAAGCCCGCGCCACCTCCTCCTGTGCAACCACATGCTCCAGATAGCCGAGACCAAGGCCGCCATCGGCTTCCTCCACGGTGACGCCGTGCAGGCCCAGCGCGCCCATTTCCGGCCACAGGTCGCGCGGGAACCAATCCTTTGCGTCGATTTCCGCGGCCAGAGGCGCGATGCGGTCGGCGGCGAAACGGGCGGTCGTCTCGCGGATCATCTCCGCATTTTCACCCAGCACGAAGTCGAAATCAGTCATGGCAAGCTCTCCTTGCCGCGCATCCTATCGTTCAACAACCGCCAAGAAAAATTGAAACGGCGCAGGATAGTGTATAGTTTCTGTCTATGATCGAACGCTATTTGCTCCGCTATTTCCTGGCTGTCGTGGACCATGGCAATTTCTCCCGCGCGGCCGCGCACTGCCTGGTGTCGCAGCCGACTTTGTCCGTGGGCATCTCCAAGCTGGAACAGGCGGTGGGCGCTCCGCTTTTCCTGCGCAGCAACCAGCGGGTCGAACTGACCGAAGCCGGAGCCCGCCTGCTGACCCATGCCCGGCGGATCGAGCGCGAATTCAACCTGGCGGAACTGGCGGGGGCAAAGGCGGAGCAGGCCCCGGTGCTGCGCATCGGCGTGCTGCTGAGCATAGCAGGCGAGCTGGTCGCCCGCGCCGTTGCAGAGCGCGCCATGGCCAAGGAAGGCAGGATCGAGATCATCCCCGGCAGCGAACGGGAATTGCTGGGGCGCCTGGACGCGGAGCGGATCGACGTGGCGCTCACCCTGATCAGGCCGGGCGCGGACCGCTTCCTGACGCAATCGGTTATAGAGGAAGGCTATGGCATCGCCATGGCCGCCGGCCATCCGCTGGCCGGGAGAGCTGTGGTGGCTGCCGAAGAACTCGCCTCCGAAACGATGATCGTGCGCCGCCATTGCGAGGCGCTCTCCGCCACCAGCCGCTATTTCGTCGATCGCGGCGTCCGCCCGCATTTCGCCTTGCGCTCGACCAATGACGAGCGCGTGATGCAGATGGTCGCGGCGGGGCTGGGCATAACGGTCATGCCCGAAAGCTACCGCTGGCCGGGCATGGCGCGGGTCGCGCTCAAGGATTTCGGTGAGCGGAGGAATGTCGGACTTCTCTATGGCGCGCGAGCGGCGGGGCTGCGGGAAGCGCCGATGCTCAGGGCGCTGGAAGCGTCCTTGAGGGCGGAAGGCCCCCGTATCTGGAGCAGCCCATGATCCTATCCGCTTGGAAAACGCTTGTCTTATGACATTGCGGTCCGTTTGGGTCATGCTGGATTGCCCGGGCCGGGGTGGCCACCCCGGCCCGGGCGGAAGGGGAC
>NZ_JAINEZ010000072.1:0-27811 GCF_019873065.1 Sphingobium sp. PNB | reverse complement strand
TGGAGTTCATGGCGGCGGCCCCGACGCAATTTCGGGGTTTGCCGCCAGCACCTGCGCATAATCCGGCGCTTCGCATAATTCCTTTTATGGAAAGCTATGCATAATCGCAAAAACTGGCTGTTTGCCGGGTCAAAGGCCGGCGGTGATCGCGCCGCTGCCGTCTATTCCGTCATCGAGAGCGCCAAACTCAATGGCCTCGAACCACAGGCATATATCGCCGACGTCATCGCCAAGATCGCGGACGAATGGCCTGCTGCCCGCTGGGATGAACTCATGCCGTGGAACTGGCGGCCCGATCAGCAACCGATCGCCGCAGCCGCCTGATCTGCGGTCTCCAGCCCACGCTTACCTTCAGCCTGTCAGAACGATTCACAGCTATACCAGTCCGAAAGGCTGTCTGACCAAGCCCGGAATGGAAAATCATGTCGGCACACATGAGCATGAATGGGCCAGAATAGAAAAAGCGATGAATTCTGTAGCGGCGCGCTGACCGCGTCATTTGGCGCATGCACCGCGCGCCGAGATAGGGGGCGGTGCTTTCAGTCGGTCAGACGTTGTCGTCGATCATGCCGATGATTGGGAAGACTTGTTTGATCTGGCCGTGGGGGATCGATGCCGTCGCTTGTTCGCGATATTGCCTTACCTCGATAAGGTTGCGATCGCGGGCGAGCAGTCGACCGGCGGTCCACAATGAGCGCCCCAATTCATCTCGCAGGTGGACGAGCACATCCGCATTGATCGATGCTGGCTTGACGCGGTCAAGGAGCACCCGCTCGCCGGCTCTGAAACGCGGTTCCATAGCTTCGCCAGGTATATACATCACAAAGTAGCGCTCGGTGTCACCCAGTCCGAAGGGTGCCGCCATGTAGGCAACCGGACGAGAGAGATCGGCTTCCCAGAGTTCAAGCTGATCGGCAAAAGCCAGACTACATTCCTCAACGAAGTGCACAGCGGCCGCATAGACTGGAATGCCGGGCTGCTTCGGTTGCCCGAAGAAGGCAGGATCGTCCTTCAGCGTGACCTCGGATGCCGGAGATCGCGGTGGCGAGGCGTCCGTTTCGCAGATCGAAAAAGCATCCGGAAACGTGGCCCTGAGCTTAGCGACGCTTTGTTGTGAGAGCGAATAGCCAACCGTGGGGTTTGGGTAGATGCGGGTAAGCGTGGAAGGTGCAAGGCCGGAGCGGCGTGCAATCTGGCTTGCTGAAAACCCGGTTTCCTTGATCAGGCAACCGATCAGGCTGCGGGCTCTATCCTGATCCCACTCACCGACAAAAGACATGTGTATGCGCCCGTTTTCTTAGCGCGACAGCCAACCACAACCAGATGCGGCCGTCGTCCATCGCGCCTGCATCATTATGCGCTTCGATCAATCCAGCGCAAACTGAAATAGCGCAAATTTGCAAGTGCATATTTGCGCAAAAACATCAGAAAAATTGCGGTGAGGCATACCGGCCTACTAAAGATGCGACCATTTCTGTCATGTTTGAAGGCGCAAACGCCCAAAAAAGATTTGCACGACATTCGGTCTGGACATAGACGTTTGCGCATGTTGCGCATATTTGCGCAACTGCAGGTGTCATGGGGGGAGTTCCGAACAGCATCAGCGCAAAGCCTTTTGCGTACGCGAAAGCACTGGCGCCCGTCGTTTGCCGCTCATCTGCCTGAGAATCGCAGCCAATAGGGGTTTTGAATGAATAAGAAGTCGAGGTTCAACCGGATGCTGCTGTTGTCAGCCTCCATACCAGCGGCGGCTCTGCTCGCAAACGCTGGTGGTGCATTGGCGGCTCCCGCCACAGTGAACGTGCCGACCGGCGCAGGGACCGGCGCAGCCGTAAACGCCGACATCGCTACGGCCATCACCACGCCAGCCAATCCCGACCTCACGGTTACGATTGCCAGCGGCGCGGATATCAGCGGCGCGAGCGTCGGCTATGATTTCGTTGCGGGTGGCTTTGCTGCGGGTCAGGGCGACGGCGCGATAAACCTCAACAATGATGGTCGCGTAACCGGCCTGAGCTTTGGCGGAGTGGGCGTGGCAAGTGCCGCGAACAGCTTCACCGCCACCAACAATGGCGAAGTCGTCGGGAGCGTCAGCGCGACGGACTTTGGCGGCGCGGTGTCGGTCACCAACAATGGCACTGTAGGCGGCAGCGTTGTCGGCTCTGGCTTTGGTGACGTCACGCTCGCAAATGGCCTCGCCGGTGAAGTGGGCGGCAGCCTGGTCGGGCAGGCGCTCGACGCCGCCAACGTCTCGATCACCAACGCCGGCACAGTCGATGGCGACCTCGATGGATCGGCCACGACCGGCACTGTCAGCATCGCCAACAGCGGCGATGTTGCAGGCAGCGCCTTTGCCTCGACCAGCGAAGGGGCGATCTCCGTCACCAACGCCGCGTCTGGCCGCATCAGCGGCGATGTGTCTGCGGGCTCCGAGTCCGGCGCGATTACCGTCGCCAACAATGGCCAGGTTCTGGGTCAGACTGACGCGTTCAGCCGCAACACGACCTTCACCTCGACCGGTCCGACGACCACGGTTTCGGGCACTACCACGACCACCCAGTCGAGCAGTTCGCAGCAGACTGTCGGCGGCGATATCGATGGCACTTATGCGGGTATCAATGGCTCGCTGAACTTTGGTGCTGGCAACGACGGCAGCATCACTCAGGTGAGCGGCTCGAACAGCACGGCGACCGTGACGGGCACCGTGTACGGCGACATCTACTCCGAAGCGTCTGGCTCTTCGTTTGCTACGCAGAATGTGGCCGTGTCGACCGATTCGCGCGACGCGGCGGGCACCGGCTCGGTCGTGAACAGCAGCAACAACACGTTCAATGTTGCGTCGACTGGCGGCACGAGCACGGTCAACATCTCCGGCACCGTTGCGCCTGGCGATTCGGGCCGCAATGGCGATGTTACCTCCCGCGGCGATACTGCGAGCGCCGTCAATATCAACGGCGGCAAGGTGTCGGGCAATGTGTCCTCGACCAGCCAGGGCGTGGCGTTCAACGGGGCATTCACCTCGGAAGACACCGACACCTATGACGCGGGCGTTTTCCAGGGTTCCACTTCGGTAAGCGGCACGCAGTTCAATCAGGCGCGGGCAGGCGGAGACGCGTCCGTTTCGCTTCAGGGAAGCAGCCTGGTCAGCGGCAATGTCGACGTCATAGGTGGCGCGTCTGCGTCGGCGGCAATCGGCTCGGCAGCCAAGGTCGAACAGGATGTGTTCGTCAGCACGGCTGTCCCGACTGGCCCATTCGCCTTCACCGAAGGCGATGCCTCCTCTACAGCTTCCAGCACGCGGACAACGGACGCGGCGGGAGACGGCACTCAGGTCGACACGTCGCTGTTCACCGTGTCAGCTCCAGCTGTTGCTGCTGATGCCGCGCTCGACAATGCGGGCCGAATCGATGGGGATGCGACCGTTGCAGCGGGCTTCGGCAACGCTACGGCCACCATCATCGGCACTGTTGGCGGTTCGGTGAACGCCAGCGCGTTCGCGTCCACGTCGAGCAGCGGTTCCACCTCGGAATACAGTGTCAATGGCGGCCTCAACACGCTGACGTCGCAAACCGTCATTGACAGCTTCGCTGACGCTGGTGGCCAAGCCAATGTCGTGATCGACACGGCCGCTGCGCTGCAGGGTAAAGGCGTGCCGAGCGTTGCAGGCAATGTCTTCGCCTCTGGCGTTGGGGGTGCCTCCATCACGGTCGGAAGCGGCAGCGTCATCGGTGATGCTGCGGCAGGTACGGGCGGCAACCTGTTCGCCAACAGTCTGGGCGAAAGCAGCAGCGATGAGACGGTCACGACCTACGCTGCGGACGGTTTCACGCCCGCCACGGTTGCGTCGACCTTCAGCACTGCCGCAGTAGGCGGCGCGGCTTCGGTCACCAACAACGGCACCGTTCTTGGCGATGTCGGTGTTCAGGGCCTGACCTCCGCTTCGCTCGTCAACAATGGCGATCTGGGCACCGGCGGCAATCTGTTCGGCGTTTCGGCTCTGGATGCTGAAAGCACTGTCACCTTGACCGACACCAACCCCACAAACGCTGGCATCCGTACCCTCGCGGCTACGGTTGCAGCAATGCCTGTGGGCGGCAACGCCAGCTTTACCAACAGCGGAAACGCCTTTGGCGATGTCGAGCTGGAAGGTTTGACGGGCTCGTTCACCAACAATGGTATCCTGACCGGCGTTACGACGCTTGGTGGCTCGGTGTTCAGCGGATCGGCCACGGTCGATGCGACGATCAACACCACAAATGTGGCCGTGACTCCGATTGCGGCTGCGCAGACCTACACGGTCGATCAGAATGGTGTGTCGGGCGGTTTCAACGTAACCGGCGCCGTTTCGACGCAGAGCGAGGTGGCGTCCGCGCTGTCTTCGCTGCTTTCGCCGGCGGTTCCGCTCGATGCATCGCAGGTCGACCCGGCTGCGTTCAACCTGACCGTGCGTGGCGAGGCTGCCATCAAGACTGCCGACATCAAGGCGACGATCAATCTGAACAACGGCTCGATCACGCTTGGCGATATTGACGCACAGCGTGACGACAGTGGGGCCTTCCTCACCGACACGACCGTCAACCTGAATGGTGCCGGCTTCCTGGGTGCGAGCGAGCTTCGGCTGGCCGATGCGACCACGCCTGCGAACTTCACGCCAGCTGCCACGCTGCCGGAAGACGCTGAAGGCCTGTTCAGCCCGACGGCGGTTCGCGTGCTGGGCGTCAACACGGTCAACAAGACCGGTGCGGGCACCTTCGTGGTGACGGGTGCCGAATATGTTCCGGCTGACGGCTCGACGCCCGCGGGCTGGACGATGGATGTCGGCAATCTCAACGTGCAGGCTGGCGAGCTCCAGCTGGACGTTGACGGTTCGGATGATGCTGTCTTCGGCATCAAGGGCAACATCAACAATGATGCCACCCTGGTCCTCGGCCGTCGAGCACCGACCTTCGTTCAGACGGTTGGCAACAGCATCGTCACGCCGGGACCCGAAGCGATCAAGGGCATCGAGCTCTATCAGCAGGGCAACTACACCCAGACTGCCAACGGCACGACGGTTGTAGGCGTCAATCCCTCGCTGGTCCGCTTTGGCAACCTGTCAGTCAACGATGGCGGCGCAGCACCCGAAGTGCTGGGTCCGATCACCGGTGGGGTCAGTGTTCCCTACTTCACCACCCCGACCAATGCCGGTGTCTTCTCGATTCCGTCCTCGGTCACTGTGGACGGTAACCTGAACCTGGCCGGTAAGGTCGCGGTGACGGTGTCGAAGGATAGCCTCTATTCGACGGGCGACGGCTACACGCTGTTCACCTATACCGGCACCGGCAACGTCACCGCCACCGCGGCACCGACGCTCGCCTCACAGTTCGTCACCTTCGGTCTGAAGCACGATGCGACCGCTAAGACCGTTTCGATCGAGGCGACCCGCAACAGCTACGCCACGGGCGCGACCAATCCCAATGCCGCTTCGGCAGCCGTGGGTCTGGACAGCGCGCTGGCTGACGTCATAGCTCGGGTGAAGACGGATGCTGCTGGCGGCAATGGCTTTGCTTCGGTTACGGAGATCGCCAATGCGCAGGACATCGCCAACATCGCTGCTGGTCTCGACTGGCGGCTGAACAGCGCACAGGCGGCTGAGATCTTCAACGAGCTTTCCTCGGCGGAGATCTATGGTTCGCTGGCCGCGGTCGATCAGAACGCGGTTTTCAACACCACCGTCAACCGACTGGCTGCTCGCCGTGGCTATGGTGAGGCGCTGGGCACCCAGATCTGGTTCAACCCGTCGGCGAACTTCGCCAAGACGGGGGGCACCAAATCCGGAGCGTCGAAGATCAAGACCAACAGCTATGGCGGTGCCTTTGGCCTCGACGTGGCCTATCAGGAAGACGGGGCCTTCGGCATCGGCTTTGGCTATGGTCAGCATGACGTCACTGCACAGGGTTCGCAGGAAGAGGCGCAGGTTCGCACCTACACCATCGGTGCCTATGCGACCCAGGGCTTTGGCCCCTTCTACGGCAGCTTCCAGTTGGCGTACGGCTTCTCGAAATTTGAAGTCGAACGCGACCTGGACATCCTCGCTCGCACCATTGAAGGCGACTTCAAGGGCAAGCAGTTGGATGCCAGCTTGGAGCTGGGCTATGACTTGACCGCCGGTAGCGGTCTGGTCGTGACCCCCTATGGTAAGCTGGCGCTGCGTCGCTGGTCGATGAACGGCTTCACTGAAGAAGGTGGCGCTGGCATCGGACTGAAGGTGGATCATGCCTCCAAAACCGTCTTCTCGCCCGTTCTGGGTGTGAAGGCCGGGGTTCTGCTCGGTGATGCCGATGGGATCGCCTATCGCCCCTATGCGAAGGTCCAGTACAGCTTCCAGGGCAGCATCGGCAGCGATCGCACGGTCCAGTATCTGGGCGGTGGCGATGCCTTCCGCCTGAAGGGTGTGAATCCGGACGGTAACGGGCTGATCGAACTGGGTGTTGATGCCTCTGTCAACAAGCGCGTCAACCTGTTCCTCTCGGGCGGTTACGGCTTCGGTGGCCACAACAGCCTCGGCCAGGTACGCGGTGGCATCAGCTTCGGCTTCTGACACAGCTCACTAAAATGGGAGGGCGCGGCGGTTTCGGCGCGCCCTTTCGTTTGCTTGGCCGCCTTGCTTTCCCGCGCTTGTGCGCGATGGGCGATAGCTATGTCGAGCGCGGCACCGGAACGGGGAAGAATTCTGCTGCGTCCAAATCTGTCGCGTGACTTATTCACACCCCAACGAGAAATATTGGCGCAGAATCAACGAGTAAACAGAACGTGAACAACTTTGGAACAGGCGCAGAACCTCTCAAGACGATTGCTGGTCTGATTATGGAGAGGCTTGCCCATTACGGGGTTCAGATTTTGACTAACGGGAATGGCGCACTATGCTTTTTCACGCCCTCTCCCGGTCATGTCGGTCGCCCTTGGGTGGCAGGTGAATACGCACAAGGACTGGAAGACGGCGCAACCCGGGAGTTGCAGCAGCTCGTGAGGGCCTCGCCGATGCTTGCCCGGGCCATCGTGGAGGAGCTTACGGTTTCAGGACTGCCCTCGGCCTCCGACTGAACAGCGTCTCTTGGCTCTAACGTGCCAGTCGCGTAGCTGCGTATGTACGGGGGAGGCTTCCCTTCTCAGAGACTTTTCGGGCTCTCCGCGCATGATCAGAAAATCAGCATTTGTGGTGTCTAGCGGAAATGCCTTAACTTATAGGCAGTTAAATCGCTGTAGATGAGAGGCAGAGACGGCGGCTCAAGCGGGTTGTCGCGTTTGGTCAAGGAATGCGCATCAATATGAACAAGATCCCGGTAGCTGCACTTTTCGAGGGCCAGATCGTCACACTGGAAGGCGATCGCTATGTTGATCCGCGGAGTGATGTTGATGAGCTTGCGACGCCAGTGACCGTGGTAGGTTATCATGCCGGCATTCCTACAGCGCACGATGAGCACCGAGCGTTTAAGCTCATAGGCGATTGGAGTGATGTTGCGGCAGAGGAGGATGTTCCTGAGCAGGCCTGCACAATGTTGCTCGTCACGCCGGCGCCTTCGTCGAAATTGCTCGTAGCTTATTTTCCTGATGACCAACATGAAGTATCGGTGGATTGGGATCATGATGACGGATTTGAATGATTTTCGCACCGGATGATCCGGGTCCGATAGCGCCTGACGAGGCCTTGGATGTGCGTGTCCTAAAGGTTTTCGACGGCGACGGCTTCCTGGCAAATGTTTGGCACCCACTGCGAGAGGCATGGGTGGAGCGCATCCCTTTCCGGTTCGCGTTCATAGATGCACCAGAAATGGAACAGCCCTTCGGGCCCGAAGCCCGCGACTTTCTGCTCGGGCTGGTAGGTGGCAAAAAGCTTCGTTTGCTTCCGATTGGCAAGGAATCGACGGGCGGCGTACCTATCGACCCGTATAAACGCCTCCTCTGCATGGCATATTTAACGGAGCAGATGGATCCCGGAAGGGTGGAATATTATCATGAGGGTAAGCGGGGATCTGGCTTGGTGACGAGACCCCGGTCCGTTACCCGCAATATCGAGCTGGAGATGATCGTAAACGGTTGGGCCTGGGTCACAGAGCAATATGCGTTCGACCGCGAAGCGGAATATTTCAATGCACAGGACGATGCCAGGCGGAACCGGCGCGGATTATGGGTCAGCAACAATCCCGATCCGCCGTGGAACTTTAAGCGTCGCCAGAAGGATCGAATGCGGCAAGCGGAGGGGCAGGGGCGACTGATTTAGAGCAGTGCCTCACTTTCCATATCATCAGACGTTCAGTTCAAGTTGATCCCATTCGATGCCGGCAGCCTTCAACCGCGCAAAAGGGTCAGCATTCTCGTCGTCGAACGACCAACCTTCTGGCATGCGCACTTTGAGGCCGAGCTTGAAGTCGAGGCGCTGTCGTTCAGCTTTGGAGATCATCACGATCTTCAAATGCCGCTCCAACAATTTCGCGACCGCTGACGCATCTGCTCCCGAAGAAAACATCTTCTCGCACTGATTACGAATGAGCGCCAAGGGCACTACATGTTCACGATGGTCAGCGGACGCCCGTGAGCGCCCGGCCATGATGATGTGGTTAGGGATCAACGGCTCATCAAGCAAACGCGAGTGACGCCAGTTTTCTTCCCATGACTGATGCATTACCCAAGCAGCTCGTTCAAACACCCGTCTGGTAATTTCTTTTTCGTCGAGTTCAGGTCGCATACTATCCGGCACTATGTAGAAATGATGCCCATTGTAGGGTTGCGTTGGGTTCCGCAAGCCCGCGTATGTCAACATGCTTCAGTTTCAGCTGCTCGAGCATCCGGTTAAAATGTCACCGCGGTCCGCAATTCGACTAGGATTGAGCTCACAGCGTCTCGATGCTTTTCATTCCGGGCAGCCCAAAGGCGTCGAAGCACATTCTCTCTACAAAATCGTCGAGTTTCGCGGTTCTCAAGGCGAAGCCGTTCATTCTCCCGCGCCAGATCTGCCTGCGGCGCTGCCACCGGGTCTGACGGGCGATAATGCGAAATCCATTTGTTCAGGGTCGACTTGCCGACGACCAAATCCGACGCGACCCGTTCGCGCGGCAAACCGCTGGTCAGCGCAATACGCACCGCCTCCTGTTTGAACTCTTCACTATGCTTGATCATCTCGTCGGTCTCCTGAACGAGCCTTAAACTCTCAAGTGACCGGCGCAAAACCGTTACAAGTCCATAGGCCGCGTCTGCGGACGCTGGAGAAAGTTGAAGCCTATCTAGCGTCGAGTTCAGCCAGCTAGCTGTTTACAAAAGAGAACAGCGGCTTATGCCCCTGTTAAGGGTTCCTCATGTCCGGCAGCCATTCGCGAGCGTGGCATGCCTCGACTGTGCATAAGTGGGAGCCCGAATTGTGCGGGCACGAGGGGGACTGCGTGGAAATTACCGAATGGCTCGGCCACGGGCTAATATTCTTCTTTACCCAAATTCCGCTCATCGGCGATGCGATGGCGGCATTCTTGGCTGTGGCTCTCATTGGTACGGCCTTTGCGATTTCCTATCGCTATAAGCGCGAACACCACCAGCCCCTAGCCGCCGCGATTGAGGCGCGCGTGCGCCTGATCGACGAGGTGACCGGCGGCAGCATGGCGGACGCCGATGCCGCGCTGATCGCCTTTGCGCGTCGATTCAACGATGTCGACGAGCAAATGATGGAGGCGAACCACCCGGAAGTGCTTCCGCTTCGCCGGACCTGGGAAGAATACCGCGAAACGATCGTCGATCCGGGCGCGGACGTGTTACAGAATACCGGGCGCCCCGAGCATTTTTTTGTCAATATTGGCGAGCACCATCGCGGGCTTAACTGGTTTGCGAATATTTTTATTGCGATCGGCCTGCTCATTACTTTTTTGGGCATCATCGCAGCGCTTTCGACTCTCGATTTCAGCGGCGGGGTCGACGCGATGCAGGAGCGGCTCAACGAGCTGATGAAAGTGGCCGGGGCCAAGTTCTGGGCATCGGTAGGCGGTATCGTCGCTTCGATCATCTTGCGCTCGTATGATTACCGCTTTGGCAAGCGTATCACCGACGGCCTTTCAGCGCTGTGCGACGCGCTGGAACACGGGATGGCCTATCTTCCTCCGCAGCGCATTGCGGCCGATCAACTCGAGCAGCTCAAGGAGCAGACCCCGGCGCTTCGGACATTTTCCGAACAATTGGCAGCAGCCCTCGACGGCGCGCTCGAAAAGCAGATGGCTCCGATGATCAGCCATCTGGGGTCGATTCAGCAGGGCATCGACAAGATCAGCGGCGGCGGCGGTGACGCTGTCCGGGATGCTATTGTTTCGGGCGCCGGCGCCGAGATGGCGGGCCTGGCCGAAGCCATTGGCGCGATGACCGCCTCGATGGCGACAATGGCAGACCGTTTCGAAAAGCAAACCGGTGAAGCGGATAAACAGATCGAAGAGGCGGTGCGCCGCTTTGGCCAGGCTTCTGAAGAAATGCGGGCGGCCTTCGGTGACCTCAACAAGAATTTTGGCGTCGTCGCAGACCGCATGCGCGAAGAAAACGAGCAAACCAGTGCCATGGCCCGCCAGCGCATGGACGAGCTGCTCTCCAATCTGGCCACCGCGCTGGACGAAATGAAAGCAGGCTTGGCCGCAGCGGCAGGCAAAATGGGCGAAGCCTCGACCGACGCGGCGAACAAAGCTGCGCGCATCGGGCAAGAAGTGCTGGAAACCTCCTTCTCGAACTTTGTCGAAAAATTCAACGCCACTGGCGCGCCGCTCGTAGCGAGCATGAAGGGAGCGGGCGATGCGATCGCCTCGTCGGCCGACAGGCTGGCGAGCGCACAGGGTGCGATAGGCGACCACGCGCGCGCCATAGAGCAAGTCGCCGCGCGCTCGAGCGATTTGGCTACCGCTTTCGGGACTGTCGCCAACGATGTCGAGGCGGCCAGTGCGCCCGTGCGCCAGTCAGCACTCGCGATCGCCGAAGCGGTCAAATCGGTTGAGACGGTGGTGGTGAAAAACGCGCAATCATCCGAAAGCGCACGCGAGGAAATGCGCAAGCTCGCGGCTTCGCTCAATCAGACTGCGTCCGCAGCCTCGTCGGCCTGGTCTGAATATCGGGCACGGTTTGAGGAAGTCGACCGTGCGCTTGGCGATGCGATTCAGAAAATTTCTGACGCTGCGGGCAATCATGCCTCGAACCTCAATGACCGGGTCGGCCAGATCGACAAGGCGCTTGGCGAAGGTGTCGCTCAGCTTGCCGGCGCTCTCGAACCGCTGACGACCTTGCGCGACACGGTTGAGGAGCTCGCCGGAATTCTCGCGAACCAAAGCCGGGAAGCTGCTGAATAATGGACGGTGTCGTTCGCCGGAAGCACGCCGAAGAGGGTGAAAGCTACTTTATGTCGATGACCGACATGATGGTTGGCTTGCTCCTGATCTTTATCATCCTCCTGGCCTACTTCGCGCTTCAGCTTCAATCGAAAACCGCCGAGCTGACCGGGGCCAACCTGACCCGGGCTGAGATCCTCAACGATCTCCAACAGTCTCTCAAGGACAAGGGGCTGCAAGTCGAGATCGACACCAAGACGGGCGTGTTGCGGCTGCCCGACGACGTTCTGTTTGACAAAGGCCAGTGGGAACTGACCGACAGGGGACAGGCAGCGATTAGCAAGGTGGCGAGCGCCATGGTTGAAGTCCTACCGTGCTTTACCACGTCGAACCTCTGCAAAGGGGCTCGCTCGCCGCATCTCATTGATGCCGTTTTTGTCGAGGGCCATACCGATTCCGACGCCATGGTGGGCGCGATGAACAATTACGGCCTTTCGGTGCGCAGGGCGGAAACAACCTTCAGCATGTTGCAGCGCCATCAGCCGGACTTGCAGGAATTCCGCAACAAGCCCGACGGTGAGCCCGGGTCGGCGCCGATCCTGGGGCTCAGCGGTTACGGTCCGGACCGCCCGATTGCCCCGGGTGACAGCGAAGCGGCCAAGAAGCGCAATCGGCGGATCGATTTGCGTTTCCTGATGACCACGCCAAGCGTTGGCCTTGATCAGGATATTCTGAGGCAAAAGAAATGAGCTTTTTGCGCACTGCGATCGCCCGCATGGAAGCGCTTGCAGCCGCGGGTCTGGCGAAGCCGCCAACGACACAGCCCGCGTTGCAGCGGCAGTTTGCCAAACTCGGGGCAGCGGGGATCGGCGAATCGGAGCCGATCATCGAGCTCAAGCCGTTCCTGCGCGAAGCGGCGCATACTGGCGCCAAACAGCTTCCGCGCTACCAGCTCAACCGGGTGCTGCGTGGGGCGTGGTGCGATCCGGAATTTGATGTTTTGGGATCCGCCGCCATCGATCGCGTGGTCGGAGAACCGCGGCGCAGTTCGGACCAGGCCGTGATCGACGGCTATCTTACCTACTTTCCCTATGATCGCCCTATTATGGGCAAACTCGCAAGTGCCGCGTCGAGCGCGGCGCAGCGGCATGACTGGGCGTGGCGCGACAGGGCCAGACGGTGGGATATGTTCGCTCCCCAGCAGGGCCCGTCGAAAATGGCCTTCGATTTTGTGTCTTGCGACGCCGGCGGAATGGGGCAGCTCATGCGGGAAACCGGTCTGGGGGCCAACCTTGCGGCTAGCGGGTTTGGCCAGGCGACATTTGCACAAACCTGCGTCGCAACCGCCACCTTGCCGCCTAACCAGGCGCTCGGCTCTCAGCGCAATCTGCTCGCACTCTTCGACCGCGATGCGCTCGCCGGGCAACTGGAACTGGTTGTGCGTGCATTGCTGGAACCGTGGGTCAGCGCCAAGCCCGAGCCACAGCACCGCAAGGCGATCTCGGCCTTTCTCCTCGACCAGGTCGGTGATCCGCGTCTGCAACGCACCCGCTGGGACCGGATTGTGCGCGCGTTGTCCGAGTCAATCGGCGAAGCGCGTGCCCGCGAGGTTGCCCAAGTCTTCAAGCGCTGGCTCACCGAAGTGGCCATGCGCGAGTTTTTCCGCGCCATAGCCAAGACAACGGACCGCCCGGATCAATGGGCACAGCGCGAAAAATTCTGGATGGCCTATCTCGATGAAGGCCTTGTCAGCGATGCTTGGCCCGCTTTGGGCATCCGCGCCCGCAACCAGATCGAGCATCTCATCCGCCAGAGCGGTGAACGCCCCGAATTCGGGATCATCCAAGGCGGTCCAGCGGCCTCGTCCTCCATCATCATGCAGATCGGTGATCTCCGCATTTCGGAGTGGAGTGACAATGGCTCATGCCGGTTTTGGCGGGACGATGATCCTGGCGCCCCTGCACTGTACGCAAAGGTCTATGATGGCGGCAAACTACGGACGACGAGGGGCCGAACCGATTTTGAATACGAATCCCATGTGCCGGCAAGCCCAGGTTGGGAAAACAAGTTTGCCGGCCTGATCCACCGCCGCACCGCCATTGCTCATCCCCGCTTCGGCAGGGGTCGGACCCGCGACTGGAATTGATCGATCGTGACCACGAAGTTTATCGCGACACAAGCAGCTGACGGCAACGAAACGATAACGCTGCTGCGCGCCCTGCCGGGAGGGCTGTTCCGGCGCGCTTCCAGTGAAAATGTGCCACTATCAGACTGGGTCAAAGGCGCTCCCCAAGCCGGCCAGGCCGCATTGGCCCTCGCGCGTTCCTTCGACAGCGAAGGGCAAATCCGCGAGGAAGCCGATGGCATAGTCCTTCCCGCGCATATTGTCGCGCGGTTGGACGAGGCCGATGCCTTCGCCCTCGGCTTGCCGCCAGCCACGCCTTTGACACTTCAACTGAATTCGAGCGGCTCACTCGCGGCGGGCTCGATCCAGGTCAACGCCAAGTGGGTTCGCCGCGGCGGCTTGCCCGTCCGGGCGGATATTGCTGGCGCGCGTGTGCGCGAAGGCGGCCGGGTCGGGCGTATTCCGGAGCCAATTTTTTCGGTCTTCCAGGCAGCGATCGCCGTTAATGCGACGACCGATCCCGATGAACGCCGTGCGACATTTGCGCAGCTTCGCGCACAGCTCGGTGACGAAATCGGCAGCGGCATCGAGGCGGACGGTTTTCTCGAGCGGGTTCGGATTGCCTATGCGGCTAATTTCTCGCTCAACGCCAGGACTGATCATGGTCGCTTCGACTTCGACCCGGTGCTGTTTTCCAGAAACGCCGCTGAAACCTTGGATGGCGATCTTGTCGATGAAGAGGCGGCATCGCTGCTGACGCCTGATGATTGTCAGCACTTTCATCGCAAATTTAAAGGTCAGGAAGGTGGGCGGCGCAGCTATCTTCTCTCGGACGGAACCCTCCTGTTCCTCGACCCAATGCTGGGTAAGGCTCTCGATGTTGTCCGTACCAAGCAAGCCAGCTCGTCGCAGGAAAAGCGCGAGTTTCTGCGCTCGCCTCAACGAATTTTGCGCGAAGAGCTGAAACTAGACGCGGGCGATGATGATGAGGCGGCAGACCGCCTCTTTGTCGAGACACAGCAGTTTTCAGAGCGGGTCAGCGGCATCGAAGTTTGGCAGAAGCCCGTCCTGCCCTGGATCAAGCCGAAGCCGAACAGCTGGCTTCCGGAAGGGTTCGGCCTGCGGATCGGCGATCCGCCGAATGCGCGCCATCTCGAACTGGCTGCCGGTGAAGCCGAAAACCTGGCCGACACCGTCGAAAAGGCGATCGACGCGGGTACCGAAACGGTTGCCTGGCGGGGCGAGGACATTCCCGCCACACCCGCCACGCTTCAGTCGGCGCGCGCCCTTGCCGATCTTGAGAAGCAGGTTGCCGCAAATGCGGGGCATCCCCCGGCAGACGAGACTGTTCCCGAAGCGCTCGAAACCTATTTCCTCCAGGTCGGCGAGAATTTCGAGCAACTCGACTATGCCCGCTTGCCCCGGTCGCAAGCAGCTTCTGAGCCCTTTAGCGTTCCCGGGACGCCGCAAGGCCTGAAATCGGAGCCCAAGCCCCACCAGCGCGAGGCCTTTGCCTGGCTTACCGAAGCCTGGGAACGCAAATTGCCGGGCGTTCTCCTCGCCGACGATATGGGGCTCGGCAAGACGTTCCAGGCCCTGATGTTCTTGCTGTGGTTGCAGCGCACATCGGAGCATCCCAAGCCAGTACTGATCGTTGCCCCGACCGGTCTCTTAAGAAACTGGCAGGCTGAAATTGCACAGCATATCGAACCCGGCCTGTTGGGGCCGGTGGTGGAAGCCTTCGGAGCCAATCTGCGCAACATTCGGTTCGAGCCGGGGAGCGACATCCGCGGCGGAACCTCGCGTCTGGACGTGAGCGAGTGGGAGAGCGCGGGTATCGTCCTCACCACCTACGAGACCATGCGCGACTATCATATGAGTTTTGCGCGCATTCCCTTTGCCGCCATTGTCTACGACGAAATCCAGAAGCTCAAAAATCCGGCCAGTCAGATGACACGGGCGGCCAAAGCGCTGAACGGGCGCCTTCAGATCGCTATGACTGGCACTCCGGTGGAAAACAGGCTCCAGGACCTCTGGTCGATAGCCGACACCGTTTACCCCGGCTTTCTGGGATCAAGCCGCGAATTTGAGAATAGGTACCCCGCCAGCGACCTGGAGCGGCTCGGAGACCTTCAGCAACGGCTGATCGAGCGTGACGACGAACTGCCTCCCTTCATGCTTAGGCGCATGAAAGACGAAATTCTGACGGGCCTACCGGAAAAGAGTGCCCGCAAATACGCCGTCGAGATGCCGCCGGCACAAGCTCAGGCCTACGATCTGGTCCTGGCCCGCGCGCGTGCGCTGCGCGAAAGCGGTGAGCAGGGCGCTATGCTCAAGGTGCTGCATATGCTGCGCGGCACCTCGCTCCATCCCCTCCCGCCGCGCGGCATTACCGATATCGATGCCTACATCGCGCAGTCCGCACGGCTCCAAAAGACGTTCGAAATTCTTGAGGGCGTCAAGCAACGCGGGGAGAAGGCGCTGCTGTTCTGCGAAGACCTCGAAATGCAGGCCTTTCTGGCCATGGCGGTACAAGAACGCTTCGACCTTCAGCGCAGACCCATGTGTATCAGCGGCTCTGTCGCGGGACACAAGCGTCAGGAAATGGTGAGCGCTTTCCAGACCTCATCGGCCGCATTCGATGTTCTCATTCTCTCGCCAAAAGCGGGCGGTGTCGGTCTGACCATTACAGCTGCCAACAATGTGATCCACCTGTCACGATGGTGGAACCCGGCTGTCGAAGACCAGGCGACCGATCGCGCCTATCGCATCGGCCAGAACCGTCCGGTGACGATCCACATTCCGATGGCCATCCATCCGGACGAGGCCATCGGCCCTTCAAGCTTTGACCAACGCCTCGATGCACTGATGGATCGCAAGCGTTCGCTGAGCCGTGGCCTGCTCATGCCGCCGGAAAGCGAACGCGACGTTGAGGATCTTTTGTCCGACGTGCTCGACGGGCGTCATGCCCAGCCGGAGGCAGGAGAATTCACTGCAGTTGCGTCAAGCACAGACGCATCGTCGTGGAAAGATCGGCGCAGCGCAAGCGTGCGCGACATCTCTTTGGTCGACGAGGCGCCGGATGAAGACCATCTATCGTTCTCGGCGGACGTGGCTGCCTCGTCAGAGGCTCCGATCGCCGAAGAAAGCGACAATCCAGAGCCTGCAATGCCGGCAAATGAGCCGCAAATACCGATGTCCACCGAGGCCTTGCCAGTGGAAGAAGCCGGACCTCTTGTCGAAAAAGCAGGCGTAGAAAAGCCGGAGACGGCATCGCGCGAGACTGCGCGACCCACGCGGCGCCCCATTCTATCGGTGCGTAGCCCGATTGAGGCGGCTGAAGCGCGCACCCCGTTCGTTCAGCGCGTGGTCTTCGAGCAATACGGTCCACGCGATTGGGCCATTTTTGAGCAATATGCGCGTGACGCTGCGATTGCGCGGCTCGAAGTCCAGGATCCTTATTGCTGCGCGGATGAACAGGCGCGTAGCCGTCTCGTTAATTTCATCAGCCGGTTTGAGCAGCTCTCCTCGCAGATCGACGCTGTCCACATTGTGACCTTTGACGCAGATTCGGTTCAAACCCGGGACCAAGAAAGCACCCATGATCAGCGAAAGGATCTCGAAGAGCGCTGGCAGCGCACGATGGCCTCAGTGCCCTTGCACCTTGTCCAGAAGTCACGCCGATCGGGCGGCGATTTGCACGACCGGTTTGTCAAAGCCCGGCTTGAAAACGGCGATAACGTGATTTGGGATCTGGGTCGCGGGATCGACGGCGTCATGAACGCGCGCTGGTCGTGCGTGGTCAACGCCTTTCATGAGCGTCCGGCGGCAGCGTCATCTCGGGTGCATTAGGTGTGGGTAAGCTTCATAATTAATTAGAAAGTAATGATTAGTGGCGGTGAGGGACATGGGGGTGTCACGCGAGCATCCTGGAGACGACGAGGCGCCGGGTGGATAGCTCAACACTAAAAGATCGTGATTTTAAGGCCGAGATCGCAGCGGCGCGCAGAAATCCAGAACAGCTGCGCAAGATCGCTGACGAAATTCACGCTCTTGGTGGTCCCCGCATCTTGATGATCCGGGCGATCCAATTGGCGCGAGAAGCTGCCAGTGGTCCGCACCCGCTCGGAAGGATAGGCGCGGAGCTCGCCTTGCCCCGCCCGGCCGATTTACCGCTGTATCGATATAAACTGGCGGCGGGCGCGTTCGAGCGGATCGCGAAGAAGCTGTCATCGAGCCTGGCGTCGGATATGCTCCGGCCCTTTCTTGCTCCGGCCTTCGTTCTTTGGGCCGCGGATTGGTTTCGTCGCTCCTATCAGGGAGGGAAGCCGAAATGGGAAGATATTGGCTCGGCCTTAAATGTGCATCTCAATTGGTCGGAGTGGATCCGACTTGCCGACCAAGGCTTCGAAGCTTGGAAAATTCCTCCCCTAATCAGAGCATCGGACAAGAGTAATCAGCGCCTTGCCAATCTCGCCCGGCAAGGAGGATTTCCCGCGGCAGCCATTGAGAGCGGGGCAGGTTGGCCGCGGAAGTATCTCACAAGGGCTGTTGGCGAGCTTTTGGGCTCAGATGTCCAGGACATCGGCACCGCAATCGCCACCTGTGAGCGCAACGAATACCTCCTGCCGACGATCTGGCGCAGCCAGGAAATGTATGCGATCTGCGGTGAGCTGGCGCTCAAGATTGTCGAATTGCGCGCATTCGTTGACAAGGAAGTGCCGGCCGATGGTCGTCCTTACTCGGCGCGGCTGGACCAGTCGCACGAGGAGTGGCGCGATGAATTGCCAATGACCCTGGATGGGGCGGCGGCGGGTCTGATCGATACGTTGCTGGAAGCAAAAAAGCTCTCCAGTAGCGGCAGCATTCGCGTTGGCCGGATGATGTCTCAGCATGGCGAAGATTGGCGTGAATGCCTCGACTTCCACCTCGATGGACGGTGGGACGACAAGGACCAGGTGCTCTCACCCGGCGATCACATTCGCGTGTTCCTCCAGCCTTCCGATGGATTGGCGGACCGAATTTCCGGCAGACTGGCCTATCTTGAGCACGAGGACGCGAACCGCTGGATCGCAAGACCGATGCGAAGTGAAGCGGCAATCGAGTTTCCATTCGACCTGCCGGTTACGACCGAATTTCACGCGCGCGGAGATCGACTGGCACGCAGCTTTATGCTGCCTGGCGGTAAGCCCGTGAGCGGCGGGCTTCGTGTATTCGAACCGCGCGCCACAGATGCCCTGCGCACAACCTTTGCTCTCATCGGCCAAGGGTCCGGCGCTTACAAAGCGGAGCCTGTTTTTATCGATGTTCCTGAGGACTGGTCAGTTCGAGGGAAAGACGGCAACGCCGAGATTGAGCCCGAAGATTTTGCCTTCGCTCCAAGGCGTTGTCTTTACCGGTGCGCGGGCACAATTATAGCTCAGAAGAGCAACGGCGACAGTTTCCTTGTGCGAACCGGACAGAGTGCAGACCGCAAGGACCGGGTCTCGATCGTGGCCGATGCAGTTTCCGGGGTACAGACGCCTGATGGTGAACAACTCTTCAAGCACCCGCTCCATGCGCAGGTGTCCGATGGTCTTTCACACAGGGTCGCATCCCGGGGAGAGGTGCGTTGGCGGATTGCCGGCCAACGTAGCTGGTCGGAAGACCTGGCCACTGCCGGACCCGGGTTGTGCGAATTCGCTTGGCTCGATGGTGTCACAGGCCATGTGCGCGATCGGCTGACTGCATTCGTTCTGCCCACTGACTTTGCGCTGACACAGCGGAGCAACGGGACCCATTCCGATATCGAGCTGAGCGGTTGGGATGGGGCAGCTGTGCTTGGCGACGAAGCACCGAGTTCGGAGCACAGCTGGCGGATACGGATTGATCCTCCTCGCCTGGCCTTGCTAACCTTACGCCTGGCTGCCGCTCAAACTCCTGCGTTCGATCTTAAAGTTCCGCTCCAATCGAAGGAATGGCTCACAACCTGGTACGGAGATCTCCTCCCGCGCGACGCAGTTCTTGGCCTGGCCGATCTTCGTGACACGGTGGCACGCGCTCCCTCGACTTCGATCCTGATGGGGGACGTTGCCCATCATGCTGACGCTGCGTTGGACGCCAACTGGCGAATTGATCGGGAACTTGGCCTGTCCGCATTGCGAACGGACATTGCAGCTCTCATGCGCCCCCTTGGCATCGACGCTCAGGTTAGGCTCGATTTTCATAACGGGAGCAATGACCACTGGTATGTAACGGAGTTTGGCAACATTCTCGAGCGGGAGCCAAGCGGAGGCTTGCGCCCGAAAACCGCGATAGTCGGTGAGGATGTTAGGGTATGTGGACGCTCACTCGGGGCTCCCGAGAAAGAGCTCGAATTTGGCAGTTACGACGGCCTGCAAAGTGGTCTTGGTGGCCAGCTCATTCACTTACCGCATCTCAAAGGTGATTGGCTCGTCTATCTTCGTGAGGGCTCCCGCGTCCTCACTCGACCCAAATTTGTCTCAGGTGACCCTGATCCCGAAGTTCCACAGCACCAGCTCGGCCGGGCCATGGCCCAGCCATTCCTTAAGGCGCAAGAAGACCTGCAGTCCCTCGTTACCGATATAGCGCAGGATCCGACGACGGCAGAGGCCGGTCAAACGATCCAAGTCGTCATGAAACTGGCCTTGTCGCTAAACGGCCTCCCACCGCAGACATTCGAGATCTTCAGCAAACTGGTACACGCCGGTGCACTTGCTCCCCTGCTACTGTACCGCTGTGAAGAACAGCACCTGTCGACCATACTCGAATTGTTCGACGGGCTTTGCTCGAGCTGGATCCTCTTGCCATACGGCGCATGGGATTCAGCTTTCCAGGCCCAAGGGCTCTATCTCGTTACCCGGCTGGATGATCCCAAGTGGGCATTGACCAGACTCACTGAGCGCCAGAATGAAATCGCAGCACGTGCTCCCCAGCTGGCTCCTCTGATTTGCCGCGATTTTTCGCCGTCGACCTGGGAGGACGTGCGTAGTCACTTCACGGATCACACGAGCGAGGGCATCAGCACAGATGCCGGTGGCTTCAATCCATTTCGCCCCGCTTTCCGCGAGCTGCTCCCGCAGGAAAACTTTCTCGAATCCCTCATGCGCGTCTTCGACGCCCCGTTTGTCGCAGCCTTGGCTGCTATGGGGCGGATCACACTCGACAAGGTACAGATTCTAACGGTGAAAGACGTCGAGCGACGTCATCCCACATACTTCGCCAAGGCCTATGGCTACGCCCTTACGGAGCTCAAGAATGACCGCTGATGATGTGTCCCAGCCTACCCGTCTGTCGCCGATGGATGTTCATCGGCGCTTGCAGGCTGGCCTCGCAGAAGCGGTCGTGTCTCGTGCTGGCATCAGGCATGAGGGCCTGAACGACTTTCTCCGGCAGAACCTAGCCGGCACGGATCCCTCCAAGGGTGCCTTGCTGTCGGAACAGCTCTTTCAGGCAGCACCCGGCTATGTTTCGTCGGGCAAGCGCCCTGACGAACTCACTTCACTGCTTCATCCGCGCACGATCGACGCAATCACGAAAACGCCCGATGCGGAGTTGCGGTTCGATTATCCTGCCTACGCCCACCAGCTGAGGACCTGGGAGCTTCTGCGCAATGCAGACCCGCAATCTGTGTTGGTCTCTAGTGGGACCGGTTCTGGCAAAACCGAGTGCTTCCTCGTTCCGCTGCTTGATGATCTGGTCCGCGCATCTGAAGCAGAGGGTCAGCTGACCGGTGTGCGAGCCCTCATGCTGTATCCGCTCAACGCGCTGATCGCGAGCCAGGAGAAGCGTCTAACGGCCTGGACCAAGCCGCTCACCGGCGATGTGCGCTTCGCCCTCTACAACGGGCTGATGGGAACAGCGCGGAAATCAAACCGCGACAAGGCCGAGCACGATGTCCCGCATCAGGTTCTTTACCGCGAAACGCTCCGCGCGAACCCGCCCCCCATCCTCGTCACGAATCAGACGATGCTGGAATACATGACGATCCGGCGTGAGGATCGTAAGATACTCGATGCGTCCAGGGGCAAGCTGCGTTGGATCGTGATCGACGAAGCGCATAGCTACATCGGTTCAGCCGCTGCGGAGCTGTCGTTGCTGCTTCGGCGCGTCATGAATGCGTTCGATGTGACGCCCGATCAGGTCCGATTTGTGGCAACGTCAGCCACCATAGGATCGGCAGAAGACGCGGAGGCAGTCGCTTCACTGCAGCGCTTCCTCTCCGATATCGCTGGCGTCCAACTTGAGCGCACACATGTCGTAATCGGCAAGCCGCAACCGGTGGATCTTTCGAAGGTCTTGACTGCATCCGACGATCCGGCGGCCCGCGTAGTGGCCGAGATGCTCGAAAAGAAGCCGCAGACCATCTCATCTCTGTCATCCGTGACGACGTCTGCAGAGAAGATCCTGCTCGACCTGTCTGCGCACAATGCCAAAGAGATCAGGCCGGTGCTGCCGATGCGCGCGCTCAGTTTTACACGCGCCATTCCTGGCCTGTGGACCTGCATTAATCCGGGCTGCACCGGGGGCACACGGCCGGACGGCTGGCCATTCGGCCCGGTCCTGTTTGATCAGAAGGACAGTTGCCCACACTGCCAGTCGCTGGTGTTCGAGATCCAGAGCTGCCCGGATTGTGGCGAGCCGTTCCTGCCTGCTGACGATTTGGGCGACAGGGTCTTGCCGCGGCGCAGCGATCAAGACACCGATGAGTTTCGCGAAAATAGTTATCGCGATCGGGACCATGACGAAGACGAGGAGGAAGAGCGGCAACCGGAGGGCATCGGGCATCCGCGCCTAATCGCTATCAACGCGCAATCCCAGTCGACGCTTGTTGGATTTGACGTCGTCAGCGGCGAATTGACCGACGACACGAGCCAATTCTCGCTGACGCAGTTGAACGAGGGGCGTTGCCCGGCCTGCCTCAGCAACAAGCGCCATGGACGGCCCGCCATGCTGTCATTCCGGTTCGGCACACCGTTCCTGACCCAGAATGCGGCGCCCATCCTCCTGGAGGGTGTTTCACCGCACCAGGCAGAGCATGCTTTGCCTTTCGATGGCCGCCAGCTGATCAGCTTCTCCGATAGCCGACAGGGCACGGCCCGGTTTGCTGCCAACATCGAGACCAACGGCGAGCGCGGATTCGTACGCGGGTTTATCTACCATGCGGTGCAGAAGGCGGCTCAAGGCAGCGACCTCCCCGAGGAGAAGCTGCAGGAACTAATCCAGAAGCGTGCAAAGCTCGCGAGCCTGGTCGATGAAATGCCTTCGTTTAAGGACGACATCGCAAAGATTGACGCCGAGCTTAACGGTGTCGGCACAGCCGGCATTGCGTGGAAGGACCTAGTATCGGCTCTGGCCTCCGAGCCGACAATCGGCATGATGGCGAAGGTCTGGGACCTCGACCGCAGCGAGCGCTATCACGATAATCGTGAAGCACTTGCTCGCTTCATGATGCTGCGAGAGCTCGCCCGCAGACCGCGCAACGCCAACGCCATGGAGACGTTGGGCCTTGCACGCTTGCGTTTCCCGGATATCGAACGGATCGGAAAGGAGAAGCTGCCGGAGGCCGTTGCGGCAAAAGGTTACTCAATCGAGGACTGGCGCGACTTCCTGTATTTCATGGTCGACTATCTCCGAAGCTATTTTGCGTTGGACGTAGACGACGGCGACGCTCGTTGGATGCCCGGTCGGGCGCGTCCACGAAATGTAATCGGACCTGATCAACCCCCCGGTTCCAAAAGGGATGTCCTCTGGCCCTCAGTTAACACGAAAGGTGGGCAACCGACTGCCGTCCTCCTTCTTGCTACCGCCCTGGGTTTGGTTATCTCGGAGCCGCGCGATCGCCACGAAATCAATCAACTCCTTCGCACAGCGTGGGAACACATGGCGCCGCTTCTCTCCGGTGTCGGCGGCACATTCAGTCTGCGCCTCGAGAAAACCGCAGAGATCGAAGCCGTGACCCAGACCTGGCAATGCCCGCTAACGCGGCGGGTGCTGCCCCGGCTCGTGTTCGGTCGTTCGCCAAACCTTGTCACCACGGGAACTGGAAGGTTCGACGGCAAGGTGGTCGCGGAAGTCGAATTCCCGAAGCTGCCGCATACTCGGCCGCTCAATTCCGAAGCTAAGCAAAGGCTTGCTGACTGGCTGGCTGACGACGAGCAGGTGCGGTCCCTACGCAGCCAGCGTCTATGGACCGATATTCACGACCAGGCGGCGCTGGCGACTCCTTATCTGCGCGCCGAAGAACATAGCGCGCAGCAGCCGCCGCACCGGCTGCGCGATTTCGAGGAGCAGTTCAAGCAAGGCGACATCAACCTTCTGGCCTGTTCGACAACGATGGAAATGGGCGTCGATATCGGCTCGATTGAGGCGGTCCTGATGACGAATGTTCCGCCCTCGATTGCCAACTACAACCAACGCGCGGGTCGAGCGGGTCGACGGGGCCAAGGGTTTTCGACGAGTCTGACGATTGCTCGCAACACCCCGCTCGATCTGGAAACGTTCGCCGATCCTGCCAGCTACCTCGCCCGCAAGCTCGCATCACCGCGCGTTTCTCTGGATTCGGACCGTATCGCCCTGCGCCATGCGAACGCCTATCTGCTCGCACAATGGTTCCGGGAGGTGGACGGCGAGTTCGCGCGGACCAAGACGGGCGATTTCTTCGGCTGCCGCGCCGACCTTCGACCTTTCGAAGGGCTGCCGCCCGTGGACGCCTTCTGCGAATGGGTTCAACTGCCCACTACTGCTGCAAATACAGACGCTGGGCTCAAACGCCTGCTGAAGGGTACTGGTCTCGAATTCGACACCGCAATACGTGAGCACACTGCTGCGATGTTCAAGCAGGAGGCAGCAAACTTCCGACGGACTTGGGAGCGCCTGAAGGACGATGCCGATGCGCTTGAAGGTCCTGCAAAGAAGGCAATCGAGTTCCAGGCGCGGCGCCTGTGCAAGGAGTTCCTGCTCAAAGAACTGGCCAATCGCTCCCTGATCCCGGGAAGCGGGTTCCCTACAGCCGTTGTTCCCTTCGATACCTTGTGTGCTGAAACCCAGAAGGCGCAGGAGCGTCTTCGCTCGGACGGGGAGGGAATCCGGAATCGGCGTTATGAATGCCCGACCCGCAATGCTGACATTGCCATCCGAGAATATGCTCCGGGGGCCGAGGTTGTGGTCGATGGACTCGTCTGGAAGTCTGCAGGCGTAACGCTGAACTGGCTAAGCCCGATTGATAGCGGGCAGCGCGAGCCACAGAACTTGCGCTGGGCCTGGTGGTGCGATCAATGCGGCGGGGCCGGTTCCGATCACCAGATGCCTGAGTGTTGCGGCCATTGCGGCGATCCGAACGTCAAGACGGAGCAATTCCTCGAGCCGGCCGGCTTCAGGGTCGACTGGAACGCGCACCCCCATGCGGACACCGATCAGGCTGTCTACATCGAGCCCAAGTCACCAAAGGTGAGCGTGGGGGACGCCTTGTGGCAACCCTTGCTGCAGCCAACCAGCGGTCGCATCCGTGCTTCGCACGATGGCTACATCTACCACCATTCGCGCGGCCCTAACGACAAGGGCTACGAGATTTGCCTCGAGTGCGGACGAGCCGGGGAAGCCGGTACAGACGCGCTCAAGGATCACTGGCCGCTTACGCCACGCGACAAGAAGGCGATTGATCGTTGTCCGGGCAACGATCAAGGGTACGCGATCACGCGTGCCCTGGCTTTGGGGCACGAGGTTCTGACCGACGTGGTCGAAGTCCAGTTGTCCGGGCTCGAAGGCGACGGCGCAGCCTGGGCACTCGGCGCCGCTCTGCGTGAAAGTCTCGCCCGCTGGCTCGGCATTGAGCCACGCGAGCTGGGAATTTCAGTTGCGGCAAGAGATGGCCAGTTGGGCCGCAAGACGCCTTCGGTTTACCTGTTTGACGAAGCCTCTGGCGGCGCCGGGTATGCGCCGAGGTTGCTCGACGACATCTATCATGTGTTTGAACGGGCCTCTCATGTTCTCGATTGCCCCAAGGAATGCGAAATGGGGTGCTCGGCCTGTGTGCTGGCGCCAGATCTCTACAAACAGCAAGGGCGCCTGGACCGCAACGCGGCGTTGATCGCTGTCCGTGCCTTCCTTGAGACGAATGCCGAGTTGCCTGAGGAGGACCGGGCCATTGCGGATGCGAAGGCTGTCAACGATGCAGCAAACACAATTCTGCTGCGCGCCCGTAGCGGGGATAGCGTAACGGTATTCCTGCCCGACGCATTCGACCTTGCCGAACTATCCTCGATCAAGATGCGGTCGTTTTTCTCGTCTGCCTCAGCCCGAGGCGTGCCGATGACGCTGGTTCTGTCCCGCAAATCGTTCGATAGCTTGGCTGAAGTGGAGCGCCGGTTCTTGCGCGACACGGCAGTACGCAACGACTTCCGGCTTGCACTGGGCGACGCTGCAGGAGGCCGTTTCGGCAACCATCGGATCGCCGAACTGGTCTCCCAGGATGGTGCGAAAGGCTTCTTTTCACGCGACGAGAATGCGGCGCAACCCGGCGAGCGATGGGGGGTTGGTGAAACCCATGCTGTCGTTGCCGGCAGCATCAATCCGCCGACGCCCTTCACTCTGATAGCTGCCGACGACCTCGAGCGCCAAGTCGCTCCCGGGGACAAGGTGGAGGTCATGCTTGGATTTGGCCAATGCCCGGTGGGACAGTTTGGCAAACGTTTTGGCGCAAAGCTGAAGCAGCATATGGAAGCCGCAGGCATCTGGCATCCGGGCCAGCTAGTTCGAATTTCCTATTCCGACCGCTACCTCAATGCCCCGCTACCCATGCTTCTGTTCCTTCGGACTTGCGAAGCTCTTGCCGCCGAGCTGAAGGCCGGCGACACAGTCGAAGTCGATGTGGTTGTACAGCCGTTGAAGAAAGACCGTGTGCAGTATCGGATCTTTAACGACTGGGATCATGAGGGCGACCGGGAGGATGTGGCGCAGTTTCTGGGGGAAAAGCTTGGGCTCAACGTCGCCCTCAAGGTGTCCGATAGCGCAATTCATGGGCGGAAACTCGAACTGGGGTACGCAGACGGGAGCAAGGCTATCATCCTGCTCGATCAGGGTTTTGGTTACTGGCGCATCGTAGGGAATCCGCCGAGACATGACTTTGGTGCAGCACCGGCGGCTCAAGCAAGTGACCTCTCCCGGTCAAACGCTGCAGTGTCGGGGACTGGGGAAAGCTACTTTGCTGTAGCGCGCCGGTAACGTTTACCGGTTTGGAGCGGATGTTTGATGGCGGATGTGAGGAGTATAGGACGCTTGCCACTGAGGCGCTTTTCGACCTCCCGTGTGCGATACGAAAGTGGGGGCATTCAAGGGGGCATGCAGTATAAACATGAATTAAATAATCTAATGAAATGAGTGTCTTGAATATAATGTTTGGTTTCCTCCCTCTCCGCCATATTATCCCTCAAGTCGCTGAATTCCGGCAAATCGTTCCGCCTGCTCCCTGTGGGATAGCTGTGCCCGATAAGGGTTGCTTTCATCGGTTGATCCCCGCCCGACGATGGCGGGTGCCTCTTCCAGATATTCAACCCCAGGCTCCCCATCCGGTGCGGGCGCTCCAGTCCTTGTGGAACGCTGCCGGGAAGGATGCGGTTGCCGATCCTGGCCAGATCGGCCATTGCCGGTCCATTCGGTGGCCAGTCAAAAGGTTCAGGATCCATGATGACGCTTTACGACGCCTTCGTACCGGGGTGCCTTCAGATTTTGGAGTCTGTCTCGAGACTGGTTGTGAAAGCGAAGTCCTATTGCGATGCGCAGTCTCTCCCCCCGGAACGGCTGCTTCATGCCAGACTCGCTCCCGACATGTTGGACTTCGCCTATCAGGTGAAAAGCTGCGCAATCCATTCCATCGGCGCGATCCATGGCGTTCAGCGCGGGAATTTCTCGCCTGACATCGCGGCGCCGCCGGCCAGTTTCGAGGAATTGAACGCCAGGGTGATGGAAGCGGCCGACGCCCTTGGCGCACTTCAAGTTGCCGATGTGGAAAGCTTGAGCGACAGGCCGATGACATTCACCATCGGTGACAAGCTGCGCTGGGATTTCCTGGGCAAGGATTTCCTGCTCAGCTTCTCCCAGCCCAACTTTTATTTCCATGCCTCCACGGCCTACGACATTCTCCGGACGAATGGCGTGCCCCTCGGGAAGCGGGACTATCTGGGCGCCGTTCGGAAGCTGCCGTCGCCGCCAGCGCCGATCTGATCCGCTGGCGGCATGGCGGGCAGGGCCCCGGCGCGCCCGCGGACGTAGCGAGCCGGGGAACTAACCTCTCTTATTCACGACGCTCGGTTTCGGGCCCGCTCTGGGCATTTGCTGCGGCTGGCTGTATTGCGCGGACGACCGGCAT
>NZ_JAINEZ010000071.1:0-27832 GCF_019873065.1 Sphingobium sp. PNB | reverse complement strand
TCTAACCCGGCACCATGAACCCGCCGCGACAATCTGTTCTCATCCTGATAGTCGCTGACCTCTCACCCAGATCGTCGCGCTATACAGGGCGGAGAGAGGCAGAGACACTCGAAGCAAGGGGTAGAGCTTTGATCCATATTAAAAAGAGCATGTTGCGTTCCGGCGCGGCACCGATGATCCTGTCCATGGCACTGGTCGCAGGGCCTGCCTTCTCTCAGAGCGAACCCCAGGCGGCGGCTCCCGAAGCAGAAGATACGATCATTGTCACCGGATCGCGCATCCAGCGGCCGGATCTCGAAGCGAGCAGTCCTGTGGCTGTGCTCTCCGCCGAGCAGATCAAACAGGTCAATACCGTGACGGTCGAACAGATCCTGTCGTCCAACCCCCAATTCATGGCGGGCTTCGGCGGATCTTCCAACAACCCGGGCGATGGTTCGGCCACGGTCGACCTTCGCGGCCTGGGGGAAAACCGCACGCTGGTGCTGATCGATGGCAAGCGTGCGCCTTTCTACGATACGTCGGGCGCTGTCGACGTCAACAGCATCCCCACGGCACTGATCAAGCGGATCGATGTGCTGACCGGTGGCGCATCCGCCGTTTATGGCTCGGATGCCGTGGCGGGCGTAGTCAACTTCGTTCTGGACGACCGGTTCGAAGGGCTCGCAGCCGATGGCAGCAGCCAGATTTCCAGCCGGGGCGACGGCGCTCTCTATAATGTCAGCCTGACTGGCGGCATCAAATTGGGCGACCGGGGCAATCTGGTCGTGTCGGGCGGCTATTCAAAGCGTAACGGCGTCTATTTCGGCGCCCGCCGCCGGAACGCAACCGCGCTGGATTCGAGTGACCTGGTCAGCTCTGGCGGCTCCAGCAATGGCGTCCCAACGCTGTTCGACATTCCCGGGGACGAGGACGGCACCGTTGGGGGGCTGCAACAGGTCCAACCTGATGGCTCGCTGTCCAGCGATGTCGAGCTCTACAACTTCAATCCCGTCAACTATGCCCAGTTGCCCTTCGAACGCTATAATGTGATGGCGCTCGGCCGGTATGAAGTGACCGACGGCGTAGAGGCTTATGGCCGTTTCAGCTACAGCCATGTGAAGGTCGAGACGAACCTGGCGCCGACGGCGACCGCAGGTTTCGGCTTCAATCTCGATCCCAGCAACCCCTTCCTGTCGGATGCGATGCGCGCCGCCTTCTTCGACCAGGTGGCCAATCCCTTCCTGCAGATCAACGATGGATCGGATGTCGCTGAAGATCCCACGGCGCGTGCTGGAACGTCCAACATCGGCATCCGCCGCCGCATGGTCGAAACCGGCGGCCGTTTGAGCACCTACACCACGAACAATTTCCAGTTTGTGGGTGGTCTGCGGGGGCAAATCGGCGATGGGCTGAACTATGATCTCTTCGCGCAATACGGGCAATCGAAACGCGACACCGTGCTGCGAAACGACCTGTCCTATACGGCTCTGCAGCAAGCGCTGGACGTGGTCCAGGGGCCCAACGGCCCGCAATGCTTCGATCCGTCCAATGGCTGCGTGCCGCTCAACATCTTCACCACGACGCCGGTGACACAGCAGCAGCTCGCCTTCGTTCTGCGTAACGCGACGGAAAATACCAAGACAACCCAGTTCATCGCGGGCGGCAGCCTGGCGGGTGACATCGGTTTTCTGAAGAGCCCATGGGCGGACGGCCCGGCGGCTTTCTCGATCGGTGCGGAATATCGCCGGGAAAAGGGCACGACCAAGGTCGATCCGCTCTATGCGTCGGGCGATCTCATCTATTATGGTCAGGGTCAGAACATTTCCGGCAAATATGACGTCAAGGAACTTTATGCGGAACTGAAAATGCCGCTGGTTCAGGAACGGCCAGGCATCTACGCGCTGAATGTGGAGGGCGGGTACCGTTATTCCGATTACTCGACCGTCGGGTCGGTTCATACCTACAAGTTCGGCGGCGACTATGCGCCGATCAATGGCGTGCGTTTGCGCGGCATCTATCAGCGCGCCGTTCGCGCCCCTAATCTCTATGAACTATACTCTCCTGTCGTGGCAGCCACCGGCAGTCTTCAGGTCGATCCTTGTGCGGGTAGCAATGTGCCTGCCGACATCGCTGCCATCTGTATCGCGCAGGGGGCTCCGACCGTGGGCGCGATTGCGCAGCCGATTTCGGGTCAGGTCAACATCTTCACTGGCGGAAATCAGAATCTGCATGAGGAAAAGGCCGATACGGTCACGCTCGGCCTGGTGGTAAACCCGCCGTCTCTGCGGAATTTCACCTTCTCGCTCGATTATTACCGCATCAAGATAAAGGATGCGGTCGATGACACGCCCGTCTTCGTGACGATGAACCAATGCTATAATATCGATAAGGACCCCAACAGCGCCGCTTGTGCCGGCATCGTGCGCAACCCGGTAACAGGCGGACTCAGCGGCGACACGACCATTGGCGTGCCATCGCAGCTGGGCAATGTCGCCGGCATCAAGACGGAGGGGCTGGACATCACCGCCAGCTATCGCGGCGGTTCGTCGGAAGGCTTCAATTACAGCATCAACTTCGCTGGCACCTACGTCTTTTCGTTCAAGAAGCAGAGCGATCCGACTTCCCCCGTTTATGAATGCGCGGGTACTTTCGGCGGTGCATGCGACATGGAGCCGCTGCCGGAATGGAAGCATGTTCTGGACCTGAACCTCGGCTTCAAGGGCTTCACGCTGAACAGCCGCTGGCGCTATCTGGGTTCGGTCAAGCAAGATGCCGCGACCGACATTCTGAGGTCCAAGATCGGCGGATATTCCTATTTCGATGAGACGCTCAGCGTCAATGTCGAAGATGGAGTGACGTTCCGCCTGGGCGTGCTGAACTTGTTCGACAAGAAGCCTCCGATCGTGGGCGACACGGTCGGCGCGTCAGCCAACGGCGGCAGCACCTTCCCCAATACCTATGATGTGATCGGGCGGCAGTTCTTCGCCGGCGCGTCGATCAAGTTCTGATGCTGAAGGGCCGGGGCCGATCATTAAGGCGGTCCCGGCCCGGTTTATTGCCGCTATGACGGGGGAATGACTCACCGCGAATCGGTTCTTTACGATCCCACCTGGCTCCCGCACAGGATCGATCCGGATCGTGGCGAGATACTGTTCCTGCGCTGTGATCCCGATAGGATTGCCGCCGCCTCCTTCATTGACGGGCGTACGGACATCGGCGTCGGTTCCAGCCTTGCCCTGCCTATTGCCGATCTGCTGCGACAGCCTTTGCCATCCCGCCCCACCTGCCGTTTTCTCTTCCATATCGGTTTTTGCGGCTCGACTTTATTGTCGCGGCTGATCGAGGCGCCTGGTCATGTGCGGGTGCTGCGGGAGCCGAACATATTTGCCGATCTGGCGAATTATCGCGCCGCGCTCGACCGAAGGGAAAGCAATGCGGAAATGAGCGACCGGTTGGTGCAGCATATCTGTTTGCTGCTCCATCGCCCTTGGTGCCCTGGCGAGATCATGGTGGTGAAGCCATCCAACTGGGCCAATAATCTGTTGCCCTCGATAATGTCCGCCGGTCCGCTGAAAGCGATTTTCCTCACCATGACGCGCCCGGCCTTTCTTCAGGCGGTGTGCCGGGGCGGCAGCGATCGGCTGGCCTTTGCGGCTCGGGCGGCAGTCCATCTGTCCAGCAGGGGCACGCGCGACGCCAGTCAGGTGTCGGGCGCTCTGGCTCGCAAAGGCGAAGATCTGGATCGCTTGCTCGCGCTAACGCTGGTGCTGCATGCGATCCAGCAGCGCGCCTTTGAAAAAGCGATGAAGCAGTCTGGTCAAAACGAGGTGCGCCTTCTCCATGGGGAGGGTTTGCGGACGGACCCACGGCATCTTGCTCGTCAGGCGATGCAAACGCTGGCGGTGCCGCAGCCGATGCTGGCGGATACCGTCGCGCATTGGTCCGGACGGAATGCCAAGGCGCCGGATCAAGCTTATTCGGTGCAGGACGAAAGGTATGCGGATGGCCGGGCCGCAACAGCCATCGGGGACCGGATGGAGGCAGCCTTGCAATGGGCGAACGAAGCTTTGGGTAACTGAATGCGGGATCAATCGGGTTGCCGGCCTGTCCGAAGCCAGCCTGTCACCGAAAGGCGTTCGGCGCCGGCAAAGGGCGCCACATGGCTCACACTGTGCGGTTGCCCGATGGCGAACAGGCTCAGTCTGTTGAAGTGAGGAACGAATATGTCGGTGACATTCTCGCCCGCGCCATGGAACAGCAATAGCCCGCCCCAATCCGGTCGCCATCCCGGCGTCAAACCCAATATATAGGCCAGCCGCCTATTCTTGCCGGCGACGGCATCATCATGCCGCGTCAGGAAGTCTCCCGGCCGATAGCGGGTGGCCTGCGCATCGGCAAAGCCGATCCCCTTTTCTCCTGTGATCGCCGCGATGAATTCCAGGACCTCCTGAGAACTCATGAAGGTTGCAAAAGCCGCGAGATGCTCGCTGGCCGCTTGCCTCTTCGATTTTTCATCCGGCACGCGGATGGTGTCGAACTGGAACTGAAAACCATGCCTGGCCTTGGCGAACATGGCCTGTTCCAAGGTCTTGCGCGTCTCGTCCGGCAAAGCATTGAACCGATCGGCAGCGATTTCGAAGACCTGGCTTTCGCCGTTGATGACATGGCGCCAATCGGAGCGTTCGCTCAGACTGGCGCGCAACGCCAGAGCCTGAGGGGCTTCAAGGAAATCGGCGATCTGCACGCGGCCCTCGCATGCAAAATGCTCTCGCAAAATCGCTTCGTCCAAGTCTGGATTCAACTTGAACATGGGGAATGAAGGGCGTTCCATATGGACGGACTATAACGATTTTCCCGTCCGGGAAACGCCCCTCTTTGGCTCCCGCGTCAGCCCACACTCAACCTCAACGCCCCATCCCCTTCATCCACCCTCACGGTCGCGCCGTCCGGCACTTCGCCGCGCAGGATCAGGTCGGCCAGCGGGTCCTGCAGATAGCGCTGCACCGCGCGCTTCAGCGGCCTTGCGCCATAGACCGGATCATAACCCACCCGGCCCAGCCATGCCCGTGCGCCGTCGGTCAGGTCGAGTTTCACCTTCCGGTCCTTCAGCAGCTTGCCGATCCGCGCCACCTGGATGTCTACGATCGGCGCCATATGGGCGGCGCCCAGGCGGTGGAACAGGATCACCTCGTCCAGCCGGTTCAGGAATTCCGGCCGGAAATGCGCGCGGACGATGTCCATCACCTGATCCTCGACCTTCTCGACCGGCTCGTCATCCGCGAGCGAAGCGATGAACTGGCTGCCCAGGTTCGACGTCAGCACGATGATCGTGTTGGTGAAGTCCACCGTCCGGCCCTGACCATCGGTCAGGCGGCCGTCATCCAGCACCTGGAGCAGCACGTTGAACACATCGCTGTGCGCCTTCTCCACCTCGTCGAACAGCACGACCTGATAGGGGCGGCGACGGACAGCTTCGGTCAGCACGCCGCCTTCCTCATAGCCGACATAACCCGGCGGCGCGCCGATCAGCCGGGCGACCGAGTGCTTCTCCATGAACTCGCTCATGTCGATGCGCACCATCGCGCTGTCGTCGTCGAACAGGAATCCGGCGAGCGCCTTGGTCAGCTCCGTCTTGCCCACGCCCGTTGGCCCCAGGAACAGGAATGATCCCAGCGGCCGGTTCGGGTCCTGCAAACCCGCCCGCGAACGGCGCACCGCGGTCGACACGGCCTTGACCGCATCGGCCTGGCCGATGACGCGCTTGCCCAGTTCCTCTTCCATGGCGAGCAGCTTCTCGCGCTCGCCTTCCATCATCCTGTCGACGGGGATGCCGGTCCAGCGGCTGACGACCGAAGCGATGTCCTCGCTCGTCACTTCCTCGCGCAGCATCGCGCCCTGCGTGACGTTCTGGGCCTCGGCCAGCTTGCGCTCCAGCTCCGGAATGCGGCCATAGGCCAGCTCGCCCGCCTTGGCGAGGTCGCCCGCGCGCTGCGCCTGGTCCAGTTCGACGCGGGCAGCGTCCAACTGCTCCTTGAGCTTGCTTTCGCCCGCGATCTTGTCCTTCTCCGCCTGCCAGCGCTGGGTGAGTTCGGCCGACTGCTGCTCCAGATTGGCGAGGTCTTCTTCCAGCGCCGCCAAGCGATCCTGCGACGCCTTGTCGGTCTCCTTCTTCAGCGCCTCCCGCTCGATCTTGAGCTGGATGATCCGCCGGTCGAGCGTCTCGATCTCCTCCGGCTTGCTCTCCACCTCCATGCGCAGGCGCGACGCCGCCTCGTCCATCAGGTCGATGGCCTTGTCCGGCAGGAAACGGTCGGTGATGTAGCGGTTGGAGAGAGTCGCCGCCGACACGATCGCGCCGTCGGTGATCCGCACGCCATGGTGCAACTCATATTTCTCCTTGAGTCCGCGCAGGATGGAGATGGTGTCCTCCACCGTCGGTTCGCCCACGAAGACGGGCTGGAACCGCCGCTGCAACGCGGGGTCCTTCTCCACATATTTGCGATATTCGTCGAGCGTGGTCGCGCCGATGCAGTGCAGTTCGCCGCGCGCCAGGGCAGGCTTCAACAAATTGCCCGCGTCCATCGCCCCTTCGGACTTGCCCGCGCCGATCAGCGTGTGCATCTCGTCGATGAAGAGGACGATCTGCCCCTCCGCGCCCTTCACCTCGTCCAGCACGCCTTTCAGCCGCTCCTCGAACTCGCCGCGATATTTGGCGCCCGCGATCAGGCTGCCCATGTCGAGCGCCATCAGCGTGCGGTCCTTCAGCGTATCGGGCACGTCGCCATTGGCGATGCGCAGCGCCAGCCCCTCGGCAATGGCGGTCTTGCCGACGCCGGGATCACCGATGAGGACGGGATTGTTCTTGGTGCGGCGGGCCAGGATCTGGATTGTCCGCCGGATTTCCTCGTCACGGCCGATCACGGGGTCCAGCTTGCCCTCGCGCGCCGCTTCGGTCAGGTCGCGGGCGAATTTCTTGAGCGCGTCGTAGCGATCCTCCGCGCCCGCCGTGTCGGCGGTGCGCCCCCCGCGCAGATTGTTGATCGCGGCATTCAGCGCCTCCGCCTTCACACCAGCCGCCGCCAAAGCCTTGCCAGCCGCCGTGGTGGTGGCGAGGGTGAGGGCCAGCAACAGCCGCTCGACGGTGACGAAGCTGTCCCCCGCCTTGGTCGCGATCTGTTCGGCACTGTCCAGCACGCGCACGGCATCATTGTCCAGGCCGGGGGTCTGCTGCGCGCCGCTGCCGGATACGGCAGGCACCTTGGCCAGCGCTGCATCGGTTTCGCGCAGCGCCACGCCGGCGTCGCCGCCCGCTGCCTTGATCAGGCCGGACGCCATGCCCTGCTGATCCTCCAGCAACGCCTTCAGCAGATGCTCCGGGCCGATGCGCTGATGGCTCATCCGGATCGCGACGGTCTGCGCCGACTGGAGGAAGCCCTTGGCGCGGTCAGTGAATTTTTCGAGGTTCATCATGTTCCCCTTCGTGAAGCTCGTCACGATGTAATGTTGCATAAAAGCAACACAAGAGGCTCTACGCAAATATCCTTACGTCCTGGCGCACCATGTTCCTTATGAAGGCGGGAAGCCGGCCCCACCGTCAGAACTGGACTCCTGCATTGGCTCAGGCCGACCTTCGGGTCGCGGGAGCACGCTGCGTTAAACCTCGGGCGGGGAACACATGTTCCCTATCGCTTCACCGCTTTTGGCGCATCCGGCGCAAAGGCGTCCCCGAAGAAATCCCCCTTGTACCAGAGCGGCGCCTGCGGCTCGTCCGCGATCTCCCGCGCGATGGCATAGTTCACCTTGGCGAACTTGGCCGCCGCGCCCCAGTTGAAGGGCAGGCTCATCTGGTCGGAAAGCTGGTGATAGTCGGTCTTGAGGAAATGTTCGAACGCCTCTTTCCCCGGCCCTGCGAAACCGGTCATCAGGAACACCGCCAGCACCCCCTCCTGCACGAAGCGATAATGGTCGGACCGGGTGAACAGCCCTTCGGCCGGCAGGGGATCGGGCGAGAGCGAAACGCCCTCGGCCTTCGCCGCTTTCTCGACAATCGGCCCCAGGGTCGAATGATCGGCGCCGAAGGCGATCACGTCCTGAAAATCATAGGTCAGGATCGGCATGTCGAGATTGACCACGCCGACCAGCTTGCCCCCCGCCGGCAGGACGGGGTTCCGCGCCAGATATTGCGACCCCAGCAGCCCGTCTTCCTCCGCCGTCACCGCCGCGAAGAGGATGGAGCGTTTCGGCCGCTCCCCACTCTCCGCAAAGGCCTTGGCCACCGCCAGCAGGGTCGCCACGCCCGACGCATTGTCCATCGCGCCATTATAGACCCTGTCCGGCCCCTTGCCGTCTTCCTTGACCCCCAGATGGTCGAGATGCGCCATCAGCAGCACATATTCCCGGGCCAGCGCCGGGTCGGAACCGGGCAGCACCGCCAGCACATTGCGGCTGGGCGCGGTCTCGACGGTGCTGGTGCGGTCGATGCGGATGCCGGGCTTCAGCGCGAAGCCCTTGGGGCGGACGCCCTTCTTCTCCGCCTCGGCACGGATCGCGGCCAGGCTCCTGCCCGATCCGGCGAGCAGCGCGTCGGCGGCGGCGCCGGTCACTGTGCCGGTGCCGCGGATCCCGGGGGTGCGGACATAGGGCTGGCCGTCTTTTTCCAGCCAGCTCACCGTCGGATGCTGCGCCCGGTCGCGCAGCTTCTCCCAGGGGGTGCGGCGCAGATAGCCGGTGGTGGGAATGGTGATGAGGCCGATGGCCCCGGCCTGCTGCGCCGCCAGCGCCTTTTCGGCGGCCAGGTGCGCGCCGATCTCGCTCGGCATGCCGACGGGCGAGCCGGACAGCGCCACCGCGAACTTGCCCCGCAGGTCGAGACCGGCATAGTCGTCGATCTTCTCGCGGCCGGATTTCAGGCCATAGCCGACGAACACCGCCTGCGCCTCGATGCTTTGCCGCGGCTCCCGGCCGAAGGCGCCGACAGCGACATCGTCGCCATTGGCGAAGCGCCTGCCGCCAATGTCCATCGACGGGGCGGCCCCCTTGTCGAGCCGCGCCACGGCAAGCGTCACGGGCTGATACCAGCTGTCGGCAACCGCCTGCCGCAGGCCCAATGTCTCGAACCGCGCGGCGACATAGCGGGCGGCGATGTCATAGCCGCGCGTGCCCGCGTCGCGCCCCTCCAGCAGGTCGTCGGCCAGGAAGCCGATGTCGGCCCGAATGCCCTCCGCACTGATGGCGGGCGCGGTTTTGGCGGGTGCTGGGCCGGGGGTGGCGAGGGCAAGGGCGAAGGTGGAAGCGAAGGCGAAGGACCGAAGGCGCATCGGGTGCGAAAACCTCTGTTTATGGTTGGAAGGGAAACCTAGCGCGTTGGTTTCGTCTGTCCAGCGGCCTCTCGCCCTTGCCGGAGGATGAGGCGCCTCTCCCACATGCGTATTGCACAGCTAAAACGCCCCGCTATGCTGCCCGACAATCCACTGACCATCATGAGGCGCCGATGACCTTCTCCCCCATTTCCCGCCGGATGGCCCTGATGCTCGGCCTGTCCTCGCTCGCATTCGTGCCCATGATGCAGGCGGCGGCTGCTCGGGCGTCCCAGGCGGCGAGCGCGCCCGCGCCGCTTTCCAGCCTGGTCGCGGCGGTGAACATTCCCTATGAGCAGTTCACGCTGAAGAACGGGCTGCGCGTCATCGTCCACACCGACCGCAAGGCGCCGGTCGTGGGCGTGTCCATCTGGTATCATGTCGGCTCGCGCTTCGAACCGGCGGGCAAGACCGGCTTCGCCCATCTGTTCGAACATCTGATGTTCTACGGTTCCGAAAATGCCGACGGACCTTTCTTCGGGCGGCTGGAGGACATCGGCGCCACCGACTGGAACGGCACGACCTGGTTCGACCGCACCAATTATTTCGAGACGGTGCCGACCGGCGCGCTGGACCGGGCGCTGTTCCTGGAATCCGACCGCATGGGCCATCTGCTGGGCGCCGTCACCCAGACCAAGCTCGATACCCAGCGCGGCGTCGTGCAGAATGAAAAGCGCATGGGCGAGAATGAGCCCTATGGGCTGGTCGAATATGCGCAGCTCGCCGCCATGCTGCCGGAGGGGCATCCCTACCGCCACTCCACCATCGGTTCGATGGCGGACCTGAACGCAGCCAGCCTTGCCGATGTGCAGACATGGTTCAAGACCCATTATGGTCCGAACAACGCCGTGCTGGTGCTGGCGGGCGACATCGACGTGCCGACGGCGAAGGCCAAGGTCGAGAAGTGGTTCGGCAATATCCCCGCCGGTCCCGCGCCCAAGGATGTGGATGCGGCTGTCCCGACGCTCGACAAGGATGTCGAGAAGGTGATGCACGACAATGTCGCCGCCACCCGGCTCTATCGCAACTGGATCGTGCCGGGGGTGAATTCGGACGATCTGACGCCGCTCAACCTGGCGATGGCTGTGTTCGGCGGCCTCAAATCCTCGCGGCTCGACAATATCCTCGTGCGGGACGAGAAGGTCGCCGTGGGCGTGAAGGCCAGCATCCAGCCCTTCGAGAAGCTCTCCATCGCGGAGATCACCGTGGACGTGAAGCCGGGACAGGACCCGGCGGCGGTGGGCAAGCGGCTCGACCAGCTTCTGGCCGACTATCTCGCCAAGGGGCCGACGGCGGACGAGGTGCAGCGCGCCGCGACGCAGCAGCTTTCGGGCACCATCGGCGGGCTGGAGAAGGTCGGCGGCTTCAGCGGCAAGGCGGTGACGCTGGCCGAGGGCGCCGTCTATTCGGGCGATCCGGCCAAATATAAGAAGGATCTGGCCGCCGCCGCCGCCGCGACGCCCCAATCGGTGAGCGAGGCGGCGCGCAAATGGTTGTCCCGCCCGGTGTTCCGCCTGACCGTGGCCCCGGGCGAGCGGTCGGCCGAGGACAATGCGCTGGCGGGCAACGCGACCCATCATCCGGCCTATTTCCGCGATCCCAAGAAGCCTGCGCCGGTCGCGGCGACCCCGCCGCCGCCCACAAAAATCGCTGAGCCGGGGATCGAGCCGGTCAAGGACCTGGAATTCCCGGCGGTCGAGCATGCGACGCTCAAGAACGGCATTCCCATCGTCTTCGCGCGCCGAGCAACGGTGCCGGTGGTGCGGGTGTCGGTGTCCTTCGATGCGGGCAATGCGGCCGACGACAAGGCGAAGCTGGGCACGGCGGGCCTGACCACGGCGCTGCTGGACGAAGGCACGACGACGCGCAGCTCCGTGCAGATCGCGGAGGAGCAGGAACGGCTGGGCGCCTCGATCAGCGCGGGCAATGGCATGGACGCGACCAATGTTGGCCTCTATGCGCTCAAGCCCAATCTGGACGCCTCGCTGGGCCTGCTGGCGGACGTGATCCGCAACCCGGCCTTCGCGCCGGCGGAGGTCGAACGTCTGCGCGGCCAGGTGCTGACCCGGATTGCGGCGGAAAAGACCGAACCCATGCCGATCGCGCAGCGCCTGCTGCCGCCGCTTCTCTATGGGCAGGCGCATCCCTACGGCATTCCCTTCACCGGATCGGGCACGGAAAGCGGCGTCAAGGCGGTGACGCGGGCCGATCTCGTCGCCTTCCACGACAAATGGATGCGGCCCGACAATGCGACGATCTTCGTCACCGGCGACACGACGCTGGCCGACGTGATGCCGCTGCTGGAAAAGCGCTTCGGGGACTGGAAGGCGACCAAGGCGGCCAAGGGCGCCAAGCTGTTCCGCATGGACCGCATGATGCGCCCTTCGCGCATCATCCTGGTCGACAAGCCGCAAAGCCCGCAGTCGATGATCCTCGCCGGCCTGCTCACCAACAAGGCGGGCACGGACAATCCGGTGACGCTGCTGACCGCCAATGAGGTGCTGGGCGGCAGCTCGACCTCCCGCCTGATCATGGACCTGCGAGAGACCAAGGGCTGGGCCTATTATGCGGGCAGCGCGCTGCCCGGCGTCAAGGAGACGATCCCGCTGCTGGTCTATGCCCCGGTCCAGACCGACAAGACCGGGGAGTCCATCGTCGCCGCGCGGAAGGACATCAGCGACTTCCTGACCGCCAAGGGCACAACGGAGGCGGAACGCAACCAGACGATCAACAGCCAGATCCTGTCGCTGCCCGGCAGTTTCGAAACCTCGTCCGACCTGCTCGGCGCGATGATGCGCAACCGGATGCTCGGGCGGCCGGACGATTATTATGAGACGCTACCGGGCGTGTACCGCGCGATGACGGCTGCCGATCTCGACAAGGCGGCGCGGGATGCGATCAATCCCGACCGGCTGATCTGGGTGGTCGTGGGCGACGCGAAACTGGTGAAACCGCAGCTTGACGTCGTCGGCCTTCCGGTGGAAATGGGCACATTGGCCGATTGACGGTTACGTAAAGGAGAAGTGCTATGGCAGCAGTGGATGGCGCCTATGACTGCGTCGCGAAAACGCCGATGGGCGACCAGAATGGCGTGCTGACGGTCATCAGCTCGGGCGACGGCTTTCATGGCACCTTCGCGGGCATGATGGGTTCGCTCGACGTGGCCGAGGGCAAGGTGGACGGCAACAAGCTGCGCTGGAAGATGAACATGACGCTGCCGATGCCGATGACGCTGGAATGCGAGGCGGAGGTGAATGGCGACGCCATCACCGGGACGATGCAGCTTGGCGCGTTCGGCACGGCGGGCTTTTCGGGCACGCGTCGGGCCTAAGGGTTTCAGCAGGGCGGAAAAAAGGGCCGGAAACGCGAGTTTCCGGCCCTTTTTCGTGCCGCGCCAAAAACTTCCCCTATGCGCAACGGGGGGGGCGCTTACGGAAGCGGCAGGTCGTGACCCTTTTTAACTCCACCCGCCCAAGGCTGCTTCTCCTCCCATCCCGCGATGGAGAGAAACGAAAATCCCTTGACGCAGGATATTAGTTAGCTATCTAAGAAAAATGTCCCGATCGGAGTTGAAGCGCGCCCTCGCGCATAAAATGCCGCAGGTGGCGCGCCAGTGGCGGCAACTGGCCGATCTGGCGCTGGCGGAATTCGGCGTCTCGAACAGCGCGGGCTGGTGCCTCATCTATCTCGACCGGCTGGGCCCCGATGTCCGGCAGGCGGATCTGGCAGAGGAACTGGGCATCGCCCAGCCTTCGTTGGTCCGGACGCTGGACCAGCTGCAGGCGGCGGGGCTTGTGGAGCGCGTGCCCAATCCCGATGATCGGCGGTCGAATCGAGTCGCCTTCACGCCGGAGGGGCAGGAGCTGGTGGGCCGGATAGAGGCCAGGCTGGAGAATCTTCGGCGCGAATTGCTCGACGGCGTGCCCGATGCCGCGATCGAGATCATCGTCAACCTGCTGAACCTGCTGGAGCGGCGCATGGCCGAGCGGCGGGGTCAGTCGTAACGGGACGGCCCGCCATGAATGGCCCTACATGCGAGCGCTGATATGAACGCCCTTGGAGAGCGCATCGGCTGGCCTGCCGCGCTCTTTTCCCTGAAATGCTTCGCGGCGGCGATGCTGGCGCTCTATGTCGCGCTCAGCATCGGGCTGGAGCGGCCCTATTGGGCGTTCCTGACCAGCTATATCGTCGCCCAGCCGCTGGCCGGGGCGGTGATTTCCAAGGCGGTGTTCCGCGTCATCGGCACGCTGACCGGCGCGATCTTCTCCGTCGCCATCGTGCCGCCGCTGGTCAATGCGCCGGAACTGCTGTCGCTCGCCATGGCGCTTTGGCTGGCCCTGTGCGTCTTCGTCTCCCTGCTCGACCGCACGCCGCGATCCTATATGTTCGTGCTGGCGGGCTATAGCGCCTGCCTCATCGTCTTCCCCGACGTCGACACGCCGCAGACCATCTTCACCGTGGCGACGCTGCGCGTGCAGGAAATCACCATCGGCATCATGTGCGGCAGCCTGGTCCATGGCGTCGTCTTCCCCGGCTCCATTACCAATCTGCTGCTGGTGCGGGTGGAGGCGATGCTGCGCGATGCGGAGCGCTGGTCGCATGACGCCATCGCGTTGGAGCCGGTGGAGGGACTGGCGCAGGAACGCCGCCGTCTGGCGCAGGACATCACCGAACTGCACCAGATGTCGGTGCACCTGCCCTTCGACATCAGCCGCCTCGCGCCCCGCGTTCGCACGGTGCGCGCGATGCAGGACCAGCTTTCGCTGCTGCTGCCCCTGGGCGCGGCCGTGGAGGACCGGCTGGCCATGCTGAAGGCGGCAAGCGGCGGAAAGGTGCCGCGGGAGGTCGAAGAACTGATCGCGGATGTCCGCGCCTGGATCGTCGACCCCGGCGACGACATCATCCTTCGCACCGCGGCGGCGGATGCCCTGATCGCCCGCTGCGCCGCTCTGGAGCCTGCGGCGCGGGCGGAGATGGGGTGGGCGGACATGATGCGCCTCAGCCTGTTCGCCCGGCTGGCCGCCCTGATCGCGGCGCATCGCGACTGCCGCGACCTTTACGACCAGATGGTGACGCACAGGCGGGAGGCGGTCAGCCCCCGCGTCGGTGAGTTGCTGGAGGGGCGGCGCAACCGCGAACTGCACAGGGATTATGCCGGGGCGGCGCGCGGGGCCCTCGGCGCCTTCGTCACCGTGGCCGTGGGCTGCGCATTGTGGATCGGCAGCGGCTGGAAGGACGGCGGCAGCGCGGTGATGCTGGCGGGCGTGTTCCTTTCCCTGTTCGCGGCGTCGGACAATCCGCTGGCGCCGCTCAAGGGCTTCATGATCGGAACCATCGCCGCTTCGCTGCTCGGCGCGGTCTATGGCTATGCGATCATGCCGCGCCTCGACGGCTTCGCCATGCTGGCGGCCGCCTATGCGCCGATGCTGTTGCTGCTCGGCACGATGATGGCGTCGCCGCGCTGGATGGGCATCGCCCTGCCGACGCTGTTGGGGCTGGGCAGCCCGGTGCTGCTGTCGGATCGCTATGTCAGCGCCTTTGCCAGCTACGCCAACGGCACCGTGGCGCAGCTGGTGGGCATCTGGTTCGCGATCATCATGGCCGGGCTGTTGCAGTCGGCGGGGGTGGAGCGGGCGATCCGGCGCACGGTGCGCGCGGGCTGGAACGACATCGCCAACCGCGCCACGTTGATGACGCCGCCCGATCTGCGCGGCTGGATCAACCGGATGCTGGACCGCATCGCCCTGTTGGCGCCGCGTCTGGCGGCGGTGCGGTCCGACAGCGGGCGACCGCTCTACGACGCGCTGCGCGACCTGCGGACCGGCGTCGCCATTGGCGAATTGCGGCAATTGCGGCTCGACCTGCCCGCCGATGAAGCGGCGCCGCTGGCCGATGTGCTGACGGGCGTCAGCGCGCATTATCGCGGGCTGGACCCGGATGCGCCCGCGCCCGCGAAGCCCGCCCTGCTCACCGACATCGACCATGCGATCAGCGACCTGTCGCGCAATCCCAGCGCGGTGATCCGGCGGGAGGCCATACTCGCGCTGGTCAGCCTGCGCCGCAACCTGTTCCCTGAAAGCGAAGGCTATCGGAGAGTGGCCGCATGACCGGAGAAATCGCCCTGGGCGGCGTCTATGTGCCGACCCTGTTGTTGCTCGCGCTGGTGGCGCTGATCCTGAGCTGGGGCGTCACCCGGCTGATCGGCGCTTTCGGCCTCTATCGTTTCCTCGCCTATCGCGCGGCGGTCGACCTCAGCATCTTCGTGCTGGTGCTGGGCGCGCTCGCCCTCCTCGTTCCCACCCTTGGAATCCGCCTATGAACCGTTTTGCCGCCACGCTGATCCCCCCTGCCCTGATCAGGAGCGCCGCCACCATCGTCATCGTCATCGCCGCCGTGCTGGTGGCGATATGGATGTGGAACCATTATGAGCGCAGCCCCTGGACCCGCGACGGGCGGGTGCGCGCCGATGTGGTGCGGGTGACGCCGGACATTGGCGGGCTCGTCACCTCCGTCGCCGTGCATGACAACCAGGCGGTCAGGGCGGGCGACCTGCTGTTCGTGATCGACCGGCCGCGCTATGCGCTGGCGCTGGAGCAGGCGGAGGCGCAGATCGCCAGCGCCCGGGCCACACTCGGTCAGGCGCGGCGGGAGGCGACCCGCGACGTCGCGCTGGGCGAACTGGTGGCGAAGGAGGCGCATGAACAGAATGTCGCGCGCGTCGCGACGGCGGAGGCTGCGCTGGCCGAAGCGATGAGCGCGCGCGATGCCGCCGCCCTCAATCTCAAGCGAACGCGGGTGGTCGCCTCGGTCAACGGCGTGGTCACGAACCTCGACCTGCATCCGGGCGATTTCGTCGCGGCGGGGCAGCAGGCCATGGCGCTGGTCGACCGCGACAGCCTGCGCATCGAAGGCTATTTCGAGGAAACCAAGCTGCCGCTGGTCTGCATCGGCGCGCCGGTGACGGTGCGGCTGATGGGCGAGGCGCAGGACCTCTACGGGCGGGTCGACAGCATCGCCTATGGCATCAACGACAGCAGCCGTTCGGATTCGGGCAATCTGCTGCCGACCGTCGAGCCGACCTTCTCCTGGGTCCGCCTGGCCCAGCGCATTCCGGTACGGGTGAAGCTGACGCGGGTACCGCCGGAGGTGAAGCTGATCGCCGGGCGCACGGCCACGGTGACGATCGAACCGGCGCGGAAGGACGCGAAACCGGGAGCGTGCCGCCATGCATAATGTCGCGGCTCCCGACACCTTCTCGCCGTTCGGGCTGAGCTTGTCGAAGCCCTTTTCTTTCTTGGGAAGCCGACAGCCTTCACCCGAAGGGAGCGGATGTGGGGCAAAGATGTGGACGCCCTTTCTGGCCTTGGCGCTGGCCGCCTGCGCCACCGCGGGCCCGGACTATCGCCCGCTGGAAAAGTCCGCCGCAACCGCCCCCGCCGCGCAGGGCGCTTTCGTGTCGGCGCAGGACCCCAGTTTCACCGATGCCGAACTGCCCGATCATTGGTGGCGGCTCTATAACGATCCCCGGCTCGATGCGTTGGTCGAACAGGCGCTCGCCGCCAACACCGACCTGCGCGTGGCGGATGCGAACCTGACCGCGGCGGAGGCGGTGCTGCGCGAGGCGGAGGCCGGGCGCACCGTCGGCACCACGGTCAGCGGCGGCGGGACGCTTGCCCGGCCTTCCGGCACGGCGGAGAGCCTGCCGGGCGTGGTCGGCTATGATCTGGGCCTTGCCGCCTCCTATCCACTCGACCTCAACGGCCGGATCAGGCGCGCGATAGAGGCGAGCACCGCCGATCTGGAAACGGTCGTGGCGGCGCGCGACTATGTGCGGGTCAGCGTGGCGGCCGCCACGGCCAGGGCCTATGCGCAGGTCTGCGCCGCCAATTATTCCCTGACCGTCAACCGGCGCGTCGTCGCGCTTCAGCGGGAGACGCTCAACGCCACCCAGCGGCTGTTCAGGGGCGGGCGCGGCACCGCCTTCGACGTCAGCCGGGCGCAGGCGGCGGTCGACGCCAGCGAGGCGAGCCTTCCCGCCTTCGATGCACAGCGGCAGAGCGGACTCTATCTGCTGGCGACGTTGCTGGGGCGATCGCCCGCGGATTATCCCAGGGAAGTGGAGGGCTGCGCGACGCTGCCGGCGCTGAACGCGCCCATGCCCGTGGGCGACGGCGCGGCGCTGATCCGGCGGCGGCCCGACATCCGGCAGGCGGAACGCAGCATCGCCGCCGACACCGCCCGCGTCGGGGTGGCGACCGCGGACCTCTATCCGCAGGTCAGCATCGGCGGATCGCTGGGGCTCGCCGGACCTCTCAAAAGCTTCGGTTCGGGCACCAGCTTCGGCATGAACCTGGGACCGCTGCTGAGCTGGAGCTTCCCCAACCGGCCTGTCGTCAGGGCGCGGATCGCGCAGGCCGATGCGCAGGTACAGGCCGATCTCGCCCGTTTCGACGGGACCGTGCTGGAGGCTTTGCGGCAGACGGAAACGGCGCTGGAAAGCTACCGCCGCCATGCCGAGCAGACGGCCGCGCTCGACCGGGCGCGGGATAGCGCAGGCGTTTCGGCGGCGCAGGCGGGCAAGCTGTTCCGCTTCGGGCGCGGCGATTTCCTGTCCCTGCTGGACGCGCAGCGCTCGCTCGCCAATGCGGAGGCTTCGGCGGCGGCGGCGCGGGTGCAGTTGGTGCAGGACCAGATCGCCATCTTCCTCGCTCTCGGCGGTGGCTGGTCGTAAGCTGGTTTGACCAGATCAGGGCGCAACATGCTCCTGCGCGGGAACTGGCTGCCATTCAAAGGGAAAAAGAACACCCGCCGATCCTGGGGACCGGCGGGTTATGGAGCTGTTGGGACTCCAATGCTTCACGGGATCAATATTGGACGGTGACCGTCACCGCGCGGCGGTTCTGCGCCCAGGCCGCTTCGTCCGAACCCAGGGCGGCGGGGCGTTCCTTGCCATAGCTGACGGTGGTGATGCGGCCGGCGTCGATGCCCAGCGACGCGAGATAGTTCTTCGCCGCATTGGCGCGGCGCTCGCCCAAGGCGATATTATAGTCGCGGGTGCCGCGCTCGTCGGCATGACCCTCTATGGTCACGCGGACATTGGGGTTCTGTTGCAGCCAGGCCGCCTGGCTCTGCAGTATCTGCTGATCCTGCGCGTCGACATCATATTGGTCGGTGTCGAACAGGATGCGGTCCGACGAGACGGAAGCCACGAAATCCTCCTGGCTGCCCTTGACCGGGCCCGAAGGCGTCGCCGGTCCGCCGGTCTGGGCCGAACCGTCGCCGCCGGGGGCAGGCGGCAGTTCCTGCGGCGGCTTCTTGGAGCAGGCGGCAAGGGCTATGACGGCGGTCGCCATCAGCAGGGGACGGGATAGTTTCATCGGGTTGCTCCTCAACATGGTCTGAAAGTCGTTACGCAGTCGGGACGATTCGGTTCCGATATAATGCAGATCAGGAGCGTGGGCAGTCCGTCCTGAGTGGGATGGCCGCGCATATCAGGGCAGCAAGGGCCCCCAGGCCGGGTCCGAACCGCTGAGCGGCGTCGGTATGCGCCGTTCGTTCACGCCGGTCAGGTCGACCTGCCACACCTGGCTGCTGCCCTCCCGGCCCGGCGTGGTGCGGAAATATTGCAGCACGCGGCCATTGGGCGACCAGCTCGGCTGCTCATCCTGCCAGCCATTGGTCAGGATGCGCTCATTGTCGCCGGTCGGCGTCATGACCGCGATCTTGAAGTCGCCCGAAATCTTGGTGAAGGCGATCAGGTCGCCGCGCGGGCTCCATTCGGGCGTCGCATAGCGGCCGCCGCCATGGCTGATCCGGCGCTGGCCCGAACCGTCGGCGTTCATGACATAGATCTGCTGGCTGCCGGAGCGGTCGCTTTCGAAGACGATCTGGCGGCCGTCGGGCGAATAGCTGCCGCCGACATCGATGCCCGGCGCCGTGGTCAGGCGCACGGGCGCGCCGCCGCCGGCCGAAACGCGATAGATGTCCGTATTGCCGGCGATCGCCATGGAAAAGAGGATGTTGCGGCCGTCGGGCGACCAGCGCGGCGCGAAGGTCGGATTGTTGCTTTCCGTCACCAGCCGCTGCCGTCCCGTGCCGATGTCATAGACATAGATGCGGACCCGGTTGTTCAGATAGCTCACATAGACGATCGACTTGTAGTCGGGCGAAAAGCGCGGCGTCAGCGCGATCGACTGGCCATTGGTGATGAAACGGTGGTTCGCGCCGTCCGAATCCATGATGGCGAGGCGCTTGGTGCGGTTCCCCTTGGGACCGCTTTCCGCGATATAGGCGATGCGGCTGTCGAAGAAGGGGCTTTCCCCCGACAGGCGCGCATAGATGGCGTCGGCGCATTTATGCGCGGCCCGCCGCCAGTCGCGGGGCGCGACGACATAGCCCTGCCGCGTCAGTTCCTGCTTCAGCGCCACGTCGTAGAGATAGCAGCCGACGGTGATGTCCGCCTCGCCCCCGGTGGTGCGGACGAAGCCCTGCACCAGCGCCTGATAGGCGCCCCATTTATCGTAGGCGGGATTGGTGACTTCGGGAAAGGCGATGGTCGGAATGCCGCCGGGGCCGGAGGGATCGAACAGGCCCGACCCCTTGAGGTCGGCGGCGATCACCTCCGCGATCTTGCGCCCCAGTTCGGTCGAACCGCCCGCGGGCGTGGAGACTTCCGCCTGCGCCGGCAGCGCGGGGACGACGATCTTGAGGTTGGAGGAGGATTCGTCCGTCACATCGACGCTGAGCTGCGCGGAAGCGGCGGGCGCGAACGCCAGCAGCAGCGCCCCCAGCGTGGCGCCGAACATGGCTCGGGCCTTTCCTGTCCTGAAGGGTCGGGTCATTGCGATAGCCTCTTGTCGAAGGAGATGCGGAGGGATTTCCAGCCATCATAAAGAGCGGGCGGCAGCTTGAACGGCGCGGCCAGGCGGATCGCCTTCACCGCCAGTTCCTGATGCAGCGTCACCTGCGTGCGGTTGCTGGCGGTGATGCCGGTGGTGTTGACGACCTGCGGCTGCCCCGCGAGCGAACCGTCGCGGGCAAGCTGCACGTCGACGAAGGTGCGAAGCTGCTCGATGTCCGCGCCGCTGGGGGACTTCCAATAGGGCTTGAGCTGGCGGCGGATTTCCGCGTCCAGCGCGGCCTTCTGCGCGGGGCCCATGGCGGCGGCGGGCGGCGGCGCGGGCTTGCGCGGCGCGTCATCCTCGGTGTCGATGCCCTTCAGGAAATCCTTGCCGAGCAGTGATCCCTTGGGCTTGTCCGCCTTGCCCTGTCCCGAAGCGCGGGCAGGCGCGTCGGACCTAGGCCTGGCCGCGGGCTTCTGCGACGCCTTGGCGGGCGCGGCGGCGGCTGGCTTGGGTTTTTCCGGCGCAGGCTTGGACTTGGCGGGGGCGGGTTTTTCCGCCGCCGGCTTGGGCTTGGCGGCGGGTACATTCTTCTTCGGCGGAGCGGGCGCGGGCTTGGGCGGCGCTGGCTTTGCCACCGGCTTGGGCGGCGCTGGCTTTGCCACCGGCTTGGGCGGCGCGGGCCGGGGAGCCGGCGCCGCCGGGGTCGGTTCGGGCTGCGGCGCCGGCTCGGGTTCCGGCGCAGGCGCGGCATCCTCGGTCGGGCCCTGCTCCGGTGCAACGCTGGGCGGGGGCGGCTGGGTCGACACCTGCGGCGCCGTCGACTTCAGCGCCACCTCATCCACCAGGCTGACGTCCATCGGCGGCGAATTGAGCTTCAGGGGGTTGGGAGTGGCCAGAAAGCCGGACGACAGCAGGCCGAACAGCAGGACATGTCCCGCCGTCGCCACGCCAAGGCCGATTTTCTCCGCGCGATCCATCGCCACGACCTATGGCCCCTATTCTGAACCGCTGCTGACAGCGGAACCGCCTTCGGAACCGGTGCTGACCAGCGCGACCTTGTTGAGTCCCGCCCGGTTCAGCTCGCCCATGACCAGCATCACCCGGCCATAGTCCAGCCCCTTGTCGGCGCGCAGGAATATCTGCGGCGGTTCGGCCTTGCCCGCATTGGCGGACATGATCTCGGCCAGGCGGCCGGGCAGTTCGGCGTCGCTGATCTGCGCGTCGTCGATGAAGACCCCGCCGTCGCGATCGATCGACACCACGGTCGGCTTCTGGTCCTGGTCCAGCCCCTTGGCGCGGGTTTCGGGCAGGTTCACCGGCACGCCCGTGACCAGCAGCGGCGCCGTCACCATGAAGATGATCAGCAGCACCAGCATGACGTCGACCAGCGGCGTGACGTTGATGTCCGCCATCGGCGCGCGGTGACGACCGCGCCGGCCGGAGGGAGGTCCGGACATGGCCATCAGCGCGCTCCTCTTTCACCCGTCACCGCTGCGCCTCCAGCTCGCGGCTCAGCGTCGAATAGAAGCCGTCGGCAAAGCGCGTCAGCCCCGATTCCATCCGGTTGATGCCATGGCTGAAGCGGTTGTAGGCGATCACCGCCGGGATCGCCGCGAACAGGCCGATGGCGGTGGCGAACAGCGCCTCCGCAATGCCCGGCGCCACGACCGCCAGGCTGCTGTTCTGCTCCGCCGCGATGCTGGTGAAGGCCCGCATGATGCCCCATACCGTGCCGAACAGCCCGACGAAGGGCGCGACCGACCCGATGGTGGCCAGGATGTTCAGCCGGTCCGACAGCCGGTCGACCTCCGCCGCGATGGTGCTGGACATGGCGGTCGACAGCCGGTCGCGGGTGCCCTCCCGGTCGATCACCTTCTGCGCGGTGGAGCGGCGCCATTCGGTGACGCCCGCGGCCATCACCCTGGCGGCGGGGAATTCCGCCTTGCCGCGGGCTTCGTAGAAGCGGTCTATATCCTCCGCCTTCCAGAAATCCTGCTCGAACGCCCGGCTCTGCCGGCTCGCCTTGCGCAGGGTGAAGCTGAAGCCGATGATCATCGCCCAGGTCCAGATGCTGGCCAGCAGCAGGCCCAGCATCACCACCTTCACGACGATGTCGGCCTGAAGGAACAGGGCCAGCGGCGAAATGGTGGCGGCTTGCGCGGCATTGCCGACCGCAAGGCCAACGTCGGGCATCGAAAGGCTCATGGGTTGATGTCTTCCCCTCTCATCAAACGGCTGAAAATGTCGGTCCAGGGCTTGGGTTGCCGGCGCGGGCGGCCCTGGGGCGTCAGGAAGGCGACGGAAACATCGCCTTGCGTCAGTATTTCCCCATCGCGCATGACCGTCTGATGAATGGAACATGAAGCGGCGCCGACTTTGGTGACGCGGCTCACGACCATCAGGTCATCGTCCAGCCTGGCGGGGCGGCGGTAATGGAGCTGAAGGTCGGTGACGGCATAGACGCCCTCTCCCCCCTCCAGATTGCCGCGCTGGTCGATCCCCGCGATGCGCAGCATGTCCGACCGCGCCCGCTCCATATAGCGCAGATAATTGGCGTGATAGACGAGGCCGGACAGATCGGTGTCCTCGAAATAGACGCGCAGCGGGAAGTGATGCACGGCGGCAATGAACCTTCCGGTCGCCGGCGCGGGCAGCAGGTCTGAAACGGACATGCCGGGGCTTTTAACCATCAAGCAGGCGCGGCGCAAAGCGGGAAATCACAGAAAGATCAGCGCTCCGCCGACCGTCCGGGGCTTTCCGTCCGCTTTCGCCCGTGCGGAAGCTCTGGCGGCCCGCCTGCCATGGCGCTACGGGGACGGCGAACAGGATTCTGTGCAGGAGGGTTTCGGCAATGACGGATATTCGGACCGTGGGCGTGATCGGCGCGGGCCAGATGGGCGCGGGCATCGCGCAGGTGGCGGCGCAGGCGGGCTATGAGGTGATCCTGTCCGACATCGACCTGCCCCGCGCGCAGAAGGGCCGCGACGGCATCATCCGTCAACTCGCAAAGGCTGTGGAAAAGGGCAAGCTGGCGCAGGCCGACGCCGACGCCGCCATCGCCCGGATCACGCCGGTGGGCGAAGTCGCGCCGCTGGCCGCCTGCCAGTTGGTGATCGAAGCCGCGACCGAGCGGGAAGAGATCAAGCGTTCGATCTTCGCCAATGTCGGCGCCCTGCTGGCCGGCGATGCGATCCTCGCCTCCAACACCTCCTCCATCCCGATCACCCGGCTGGCGCAGGCGGCGCCCGACGCGGGGCGCTTCGTGGGCGTGCATTTCTTCAACCCGGTGCCGGTCATGGCGCTGGTCGAGGTCATTCGCGGCCTCGCCACCAGCGCGGAGACGGTGAGCGCGGTGGAGGGCTTCGCCGCCAGCCTGGGCAAGCAGGTCGTCCATGCCTTCGACGCGCCGGGCTTCGTGGTGAACCGCATCCTGCTGCCGATGCTCAACGAGGCGGTGTTCGCGCTGGGCGAGGGCGTGGGCAGCGTGGTCGACATCGACAAGGGCGCGATGCTGGGCCTCAACCATCCCATGGGTCCGCTGACGCTGGCTGATTTCATCGGTCTCGATACCTGCCTGGAAATCTGCAAGGTGCTTCAGAACACGACCGGCGATCCCAAATATCGCCCCGCGCCGCTGCTGGTGAAATATGTCGAGGCGGGCTGGCTCGGGCGGAAGACCGGCAAGGGCTTTTACGATTATTCGGGCGCGGAGCCCGTGCCGACGCGTTAAGAGGACAATAGTCCCCCTCCCGTAGACGGGTGGGGTTAGGGGTGGGCGCGAGCGGAGCGAGCTTCTGTCCTCAATTGCAAATTGCCGCTGGCGCGGCATGCCCACCCCCACCTCCAGCCCCTCCCGCTTGCGGGAGGTGGCTACCCCGCGCTCAACCCATGTTTCTTCATGCAATGGCGAAGCTGGTCATAGGTCAGCCCCAATCCCTTCGCCGTCGCCCGCTGGTTGTAGCGGTAGCGCTCCAGCGCCGCCCGCACGATGGCGGCCTCATGCGCATCGACGGCGGATTTGAGGTCGGTGATCGCGTCATGGCCGTTCGCGACCGGAGCGGGTGAACCCATGGGCGCGGCTTCCACCGCCGCTTGCGCCGCCATCAGCGGCTTGGGCTTCCACGGCGAGGCGAAGGGATCGAACACGATCGCCGCGACCGGCCGCCCGGGCTCATTCCAGCGATAGACCGCCCGTTCCACCACATTGCGCAGCTCGCGCACATTGCCGGGCCAGTCATGCGCCTCCAGCTCGGCCATGCAGGCGGCGGAAAAGCCGGGCCATTGCGGCCAGCCGATCTCCGCCGCCATGCGCCGCCCGAAATGATCGGCCAGCACCGCGACATCCCCCTCCCGCGCCCGCAGCGGCGGCAAGGTGATCACCTCGAAGCTCAGCCGGTCCAGCAGGTCGGGCCGGAACCGCCCGGCATCGGCGGCGGCGGGCAAATCCTCATTGGTCGCCGCGACGATCCGCACGTCGACGGTCATGGGCTTCGACGCCCCGATCCGCGTCACCTCCCCATATTCGATGACCCGCAGCAGCCGCTCCTGCGCCGCCATGGACAGCGTGCCCAGCTCGTCCAGAAACAGCGTGCCGCCATCGGCTTCCTCGAACCGCCCCGCCCGCGCCCGCGCCGCGCCGGTGAAGGCGCCCTGTTCATGGCCGAACAGTTCCGCCTCGATCAGCGTTTCGGGCAGGGCCGCGCAGTTCATGACGATCAGCGGTTCGTCCCAGCGCGGCGAGAGGTGGTGAAGGCGCTCGGCGATCAGTTCCTTGCCGGTCCCGCGTTCGCCGATGACCAGGACCGGCCGGTTGAGTTCTGCCGCCCGCCCGGCCTGTTCGACCGCATCCAGAAAGGCCAGCGACTGGCCGACGAACTGGGTATTTTTCTCCATCCCCAACTTATGGTGAAATTTCCCATCTTTCGGCAAGCCCAATATTCGGACAATCGTAAAAAACCGCGAAACTCCGCCATTTCCGCAAATTGGCACGGCTTCTGCAAAGCCGGAAAGCGAAGCCGCTGACGCATCAAGCGGCACATCGACGAAGGCCAAGGTTCAGGAGTTTATCATGGAAAAGCAAAGCAACAGCGTTCGCGAAATCGGCCAGTTCCTGTCCGTCGCCATCGCCTCCGTCCTGTTCGGATCGACCCTGATCCTTTCGGCGGTCGGCCCGGCCCGCGCCAGCGAAATCCCGATGCTCGCGAACAAGGAATGCCCCGCAGCCTTGCACTATCTGGCGTAAGGCCTGCCTAACAAGTTCGTACCAGGAGTGAAGTTCAAATGGGTATTTTCTCCCGCACCCGCGACATCATCGCCACCAATGTCACCGACCTGCTCGACCGGGCGGAAGACCCGGCGAAGATGATCCGCATGATCATCCTCGAAATGGAGGAGACGCTGGTCGAGGTGCGCGCCTCTGCTGCCCGCACCATCGCCGACCAGAAGGAAATGCGGCGCCACATCGCCAAGCTTCAGGGCCTGCAGGACAGCTGGACGGAAAAGGCCCAGCTCGCGCTCAGCAAGGACCGCGAAGACCTTGCCAAGGCCGCGCTGGTGGAAAAGCAGAAGGCAGCCGACATGGCGGAGCAGCTTTCCCATGAGATCGGGGTGCTGGACGAAGCGCTGCGCGCCTCCGAAGAGGACATCGCAAAGCTCCAGGCCAAGCTGCGCGAGGCGCGCGCCCGCCAGAACAGCCTTGTGACCCGCATGGAAAGCGCCCAGAATCGCCTGCGCGTCCGCGAAGCCTATGCCGGCGAGAAGGTGAACGACGCCTTCGCCCGCTTCGACATGCTGGAACGGCGGGTCGACATGGCCGAAGGCCGCGCGGACGCCATGGGCCTTGGCGCCCAGCCCAAGACGCTGGAGGAAGAGATTGCCGAGCTGAAGGCCAGCGACAAGGTCGATGCCGAACTGGCCGCGCTCAAGGCGTCCATGAACAAGGGAGAGTGACGCATGGAGGACGTGTTCCTGCCCATCATGATCTGCGGCATGCTGTTCATCGGCATGCCCTGGCTGATCTTCCACTATGTCACCAAGTGGAAGCAGGCGCCCAAGATCACCGATGAGGACGAGAAGCTGCTGGACGAGCTGCATCTGCTCGCCCGGCGGCTGGAGGAGCGGCTGCAGACGGTCGAACGGATCGTCGCCGCCGACAACCCCGATTTCCGCCCCGCCCGTCCGTCGCAGGACGATGGCTATGAGTTCGACCGCCCATATCCCGAACGCCAAAATCCCGACAGGAGGAATTGAGATGGCTGCCCGTCGCACCAAATTCTATCTCGACAAGCAGAACGGCAAATGGATGGGCGTCTGCGCCGGCATTGCCGACTATACGGGGATCGACGTGCTGTGGGTCCGGGTCGGCGCCGTGCTGGTGACGCTGATGGGGGCCTTTCCCTGGACGCTGATCGCCTATTTCGTCGTCGCCTATTTTGCCGAGAACAAGCCGCTGGGCCTCTATGCCGACCGCGACGACCAGAAATTCTGGCAGGGCGTGCGCACCAATCCGGCGCGCTCCACCCGCGACGTGCGGTCCAAGTTTCGCGACATCGACCGGCGCCTGGCCGACATCGAAACCTACTATACCAGCCGCAACACCCGGCTGGCGGATGAGATCGACAGCCTGCGCTGACGGAATCGCATCGCCTACGCCGTTTATCGAACGGGCTTGGGAGCCTGTCGAAAAGCCGGCCAATTTGTCTGAGAAATCCAACATCTGATGGGCCGCGCCCATGGGGAGCGGAATGAGGGAGGTTTGCCATGTCGGAACAATTCGCGATGTTCGCGCAACTCGCGCCGCTGATCGCGATCTGTACCGGGATCGGTGTGGGCGGATGGATCTTCACCACCTGGCTGCGGATCAAGCATGGTTATCCGTTGGATGGGGCCTGGGGCCAGGCCGTCTATCCCAGGGCGGGCAATGAGGCGATGGAACGGATCAGCCTGCTGACCCAGGAAAACGCCCAGCTCCGTGCCGAACTCGGATCGATGAAGGACAGGCTGGCCGTGGTCGAGCGCATCGTCACCGCTGAAAGTCACGCATTGAACAGGGAAATCGAGCGCCTGCGCGGCCCCGCCAACTGAAGGGCCCCACGCTCAGCAAGGGAAAAAAGTCATGAATCCGTTCGAAATGGTCGTCGCCATCGTCGCCATAGCGGCAATCGCCAGCGTCGTTCGCGCCAAATATGGCATCGTCCGCCGCCACAAGGGCGAGGAACTGGTCCAGCGCGGACCCGATCCGGAAGCCGAACGGCTCCGTGCGGAGGTGAAGGCGCTGAAGGACCGGGTCGCCGTGCTGGAACGGCTGGCCACGGACAGCAGCACCGCGCTGGACCGCGAATTCGACAAGCTCCGGGATCGCGACTGACGCGGCCCACCATCACAGGGAGGACGATATGCAGGACCCCCTCATCACTTTGACATTGGCGGTCGCGGGTCTGACCGGACTCGCCATCGTCGCCGCCACCGCCCTGCGGGGATGGAATGGCTGGCTGGACCTGAAGCGCGCGGAACTCGCCCGCGGAACGGACGAGGCAGCACCACCCTCCACCGCGACGCGGATCGAGGTGGCCGACCTCAAGGAACGCATCCGCAAGCTGGAAGCGATCGCCGCGGGCGTGGACCTCTGAAAATCCGTTGCTCCCCCTCCCGCGA
>NZ_JAINEZ010000070.1:0-28475 GCF_019873065.1 Sphingobium sp. PNB | reverse complement strand
TTTTGCCATCCGGGGTGGGGCTCGCCCCACCCCGGATGAAATGCTACGCATCACCTCGGGTGTCGCGCTTCAAATGGAAACCGCCAGCGCCGGATAGAAATGTCACCCTCTGCAAAATAGAGATGTCACTGGTGGCATGGTGCTCCCTGGATGCAGGGAGTGCGCGGATGATGGTGGTGTCCATGAGCCATGGCGAGCTTACACGCTTTGATACTCTGCTACGTGTTGAACGCCGGGAGTTGCGGGCCGAGGATGCAGCAACGCTGCTCGGTTTGTCGCGTCGGCAGGTTTATCGATTGCTGATACGGATGCGCGCGGACGGTGCGTCGGGCCTGGTTTCCCGACGTCGTGGACGCCGTAGCAACCGCTGGCTCGGCGACGGAATTCGCGATCATGCGATTGCGTTGGTTCGGGAGCATTACCATGATTTTGGGCCGACGCTGGCTGCCGAGTATCTGGCGGAGCGGCATGATGTGCATATTTCCCGTGAGACGCTGCGCAAGCTGATGATCGAGGCTGGTTTGTGGAAGGACCGTGCGGCGCGTCGTCCGCGCCCCTATCAGCCGCGCTACCGCCGGGACTGCCGCGGCGAACTGGTCCAGATCGATGGCTCGAAGCATTGGTGGTTCGAAGATCGTGGTCCGCAATGCACCCTGCTCGTCTATATTGACGACGCGACCAGTGAACTGATGCATCTTCAGATGGTCGAGAGTGAGAGCACCTTTTCCTACATGGAAGCGACGCGCGAATATATCGAGCGGCATGGCAAGCCGGTGGCCTTCTACTCCGATCAGCACAGCGTCTTCCGTAATTCCCGCGCCAGCGCGGCGCGCGGGGATGGCATGACTCATTTCGGCCGCGCGCTGGACGCGCTGAACATCGAGATCATCTGCGCCAACTCGCCGCAGGCCAAGGGCCGGGTCGAGCGGGCCAACGGCACGTTGCAGGATCGGCTGGTCAAGGCGATGCGGCTGGAGGGCATATCTTCGATCGAAGAAGCGAACGCCTTTCTGCCGGGCTATATGGTCCGCCACAATGCCCGCTTCGCTCGTCCCGCTTTCGATAGTCGCGATCTCCACCGTCCGCTCGCCCTCCATGACGATCTGCGCGCGATCATGGTGTGGCGCGAACAACGGACAGTCACGGCGGCGCTGACACTCCATTACAACAAGGCGATGTTCATCCTGGAACCGACCGAGATCGCCAGGGAGCTGGTGCGCAAGCGAGTGATGGTGTGCGAATATCCTGATGGCCGGCTGGAGATCCAGCATGAAGGCCATGTGTTGCCCTATCGCCAGTTCGACAAGATGCGGCAGGTGAAGCAGCCGGCGATCGTGGAGAACCGCCATCTCGACGCGGCCTTGCTGCTGGCGAAGCAGATCCAGGCGATCGCCCCGCATCACCGGCAGCGCAACAACAATGCTCCTGCCCGTCGTGACCAGCCCACACATCTGTTCCCGGAACCGGAGGTGCCGGCGAAGATCGATGGGCGCCGGTTGGGCGGGGCCAAGCTCAAACGCGGCCCCCGGCTCAGCCAGGCGGAGTTACGGGCGCGCGGCACGCTCGAGTTCGTGAAAGCGCGCTAAGGCCGCGCTGACCGAGCCCGCTGCGTGCGCAGCGGGTCCATGCCCTTCCCCATCTAAGTCGCGCTTCCAGCAGGGTCTGCGCTGCGCTATCTCGAGGGCTCCACGCAGCCCCTGCTGATCGAAAGAGTGTCATTTCTATTTGGCAGAGATTGTGACTTCTCTAAGTAGCAGGAACATTTTATGTACGCGTTGTCAACATGTTATATGGCTTCTTAGCCTTTGCGATTTACACTGCGTTCGCCGAACCCCTGTTTGGGCGGTATCACATCCCCCAGCCATTTCCTCGATCCGAACAGGAAAATCGCTCGGTTGCGGTCAGCTACGGCATTTCGGTAGCATGCTGCGGATCCATCCTTGAATGGCAAGCTCCGTTTTCCAGCGGTGCGGTAATTACCTCGGATGACGGTATTTTTTCGGCGCTGTGAGAAATGCCAGAGGTAGGCACAGCTACCGAAGCTGTCGAAGATCGCTTTATCAACTGTTGATAAGATGCTATCCTCGGGTCAGGAGGTATTTGGATGATCAGCGCGGATCTTGGACAGCAGCTTGAAACGTTCGTGACCAGCTTGGTCGCGAACGGTCGATACAATTCGAAAAGTGAGGTGCTCCGCGAGGGAGTGCGCATGATTCAGGACCGAGAAACCCGCCTTGCAGCGCTCGATGCTTCGATCGCGCGCGGGCTCGCCGACGCTGATACAGGGAACACAACTCCCGCAGAAGCGGTGTTTGATCGCCTTGAAGACAAATATCGCGCCATGGATACCGGCTCTCAATGATCGTCCACCTTTCGGCCGAGGCCGAGCATGACCTTGAGACGATCGGTGATTATATTGCGCAGGACAACCCCGCCCGGGCGATAAGCTTTTTGCGCGAGCTGCGCGAGAAATGCCTGGACCTGTCGAATCATCCTGAACGTTTCCCGCTCGTGCCACGCTTCGAAGGACTGGGCGTGCGGCGCCGCGGGCATGGAAATTATCTGATCTTCTATCGCGTGGAAGCGGACAAGGTCGTCATTGTTCACATCCTGCATGGCGCTCAGGATTACGGAGCGATGCTTTTTCCAGACTGACTATTAACTGCTTCAATGCCCCTCTCTTTTTACCAACTGTCTTTGGACCTGGACCACATCATGAGCCCACCGATGACGACCATCACCAGCGCCGCAGCAGGCATGGCCTGCCGCCGCCCATGAGCTGGTCAGCGCGCCGCGAGGGCTGGAATCCACAGAGTGAAGATGCCCGCGATGACGGGGATGTCTATTACTCTCGCGTCATCCACTCGGCCGCGTTCCGCCGACTGCAAGGCAAGACGCAGATTTTGAATCTCGGCGACAGCGACTTCTACCGGACGCGCCTGACCCACTCGCTAGAAGTCGCGCAGATTGCAGGCGGAATAGCCCGCCAACTCGGCAAGAGCATCCCCGATCACCCCGCCGCCTCGCTCCTGCCCGACCGCGGGACCATCCATTCGATCGGTTGCACCCATGATTTCGGCCATCCTCCCTTCGGCCATGGCGGTGAGATCGCGCTCAACTATTGCATGCGCGATGCAGGCGGGTTCGAGGGGAATGGCCAGACGTTGAGAATATTGGGCCGACTGGAGCATTTCTCCTCCCATGCCGGGGCGAACCTGACGCGCCGGACCATGCTCGGCATCCTGAAATATCCCGTCGCCTTCAGCCGAGTGAGCAATCCGGCGATCATCCCTGCCCTCGTCACCGGCCCGACCACCATCAAGATACTCGACGGCAAGGCGTGCAAGCCCCCCAAGTGCTATCATGATAGCGAGCAGGACGTTGTCGACTGGATTCTTGCGCCGCTGGACAATGAGGATCGCGAAACATTCCAGACGTTCGCGCCCCAGCCCGGCAAGCATGGTCGGTCCATCCACAAATCGCTCGATTGCTCCATCATGGATACGGCCGACGACATCGCTTATGGCGTCCATGATCTGGAAGATGCGATCGCCCTTGACCTCGTCACGCGGGAGCGTTTTGCCGCCGCGCTGCAGGATCGCTGCCCGACTTTTCTCGACGCCCTCAAGGAAAAATATCCGGGCGAGAGCGCCAATGACGTCTTCTCGCAGATGATAGACGGTTTATTCGGCGGCGCTGCCTCGCGCAAGCGCTTCATCGGACGGCTGGTCCACCATTTTCTCACCGCCGTGGAATATGTCGAACTGGACGCCTTTGCCGAGCCATTGCTGCGTTACCGCGTCCGGGTACGGGAAGGCGAGCGTCAGTTCCTCGACGTCCTGCAAAATTTCGTCGTGCGGGAAGTCATCACCAGCCCCGGGGTCCAGCATCTGGAGTTCAAGGGTCAGGGGATGGTCATCGCCGTTTTTGAAGCCATGCAGGCCGACCCGGTCCGGCTTCTCCCCCGCGAAGAGCTTTTGAAGTTTGAGGCAGCGGGCGGCGACCTGCGCATCATCTGCGATTATGTTGCAGCGATGACCGACACGCATCTGCTCAAAACATATGAGCGGTTGTTTTCCCCACGCTTGGGTTCGGTGTTCGACCGTCTCTGACAGGAGCGGTGTGCCTCGCTCCGTCCGCTTATTTGCACGCGCCGGGGATGCGTCATGGCGATGTCACAGGAGGCAGGCTACCTGCGCCACATGAATATCGGTTCATATTTCCGCCTCGAAGGCGTCCTCGTCGCAGGTGCGGTCAATCCCTATGTCCAAGCGCGCAATGGTGCGCTTTGGGAGGTCGGCCTTCTTAAAAATGTCGTTCATCTTCTTCAATCGAACGTGGTGGTCGAAGGCATCAGGACGGGCGCGGAAGCGATCGCGGTCAACTGGATTGAAGCGAACGGGCCGTTTCAATGAACCCTTTCCTCACCCGCCATGTAGCGGTATCGCTCGGTGTCGCCGAAGCGTCCGCCTAACCTCGGCGGTGATCGTGTAGACCGCTTCTCGCTGCGCACCGCGATTGGGATGATCGACGCGGTAGCCCTGATAATGCCGCCGCAGCAGGCCGGCCTTCACCAGATCCGAAACCGCCCGGCTCACACTGGTTCGACCGGAACGGATGATGCGCTCCTGAATCTGCGCCTCACATGCGCGCTCCAGCTCGGCTGGATCAGCGCCATCCTGCGCCATGCCTAGCACCTCTCCCCGCACGGCTTCCACCATGGCGATGCGCCGGCAATCGCGTTTCGCCAGCGGAGCCAAGGCCTGGCAGAGCCAATCGCGAACAGGCACCCTCCCCTCCTCGGTCCTCACATAAGGCCCGAGGCTTCCATTGGGTCCGGCTTCTCGTGCGATGAGTTCCAGTACCAGCAGCGCATAGCGCGGTCGGCGCGTGACGGCCGCAATACGATCGACCAGTTCCGGCTGCGTTGCGCTCGCTGGCGCGAGCGTCGGCCGTACAGGCTTCTTCGCAGACGGCAGAGGTTGCTCGAAACGGTCGGCCTGATAGAACATATCAGGAATCTAGCAGATGATGAGTCGCTGTGAATCCCCTTTTCTGCGCCGGTGCCAGATAAAACCCATGTGTCACTTTGCCCGGCTACGCCCCGTGTTCTGGGGCAATTCCCCTCTTCCGGTCGGCCATCTTCCAGCTTATGCCCTTGCGCATCATCAACGGGAGAATGCCCAATGAACAACACCGATCTCGCCGAAGCCCTGGCTGCCGACCAGGGCCTCACCAAGGCCGATGCCCGCAAATATGTCGACGCCGTTTTCAGCTCGATCGCCAATGCGGCTGCCAAGGGGCAGGAGGTGTCGCTGAACGGCTTCGGCAAGTTCAAGGTGAGTGCGACGTGAAAGTCGTCTAAATAATTGTTTGCGCATGAATAATCTCATGGATCAAACCTGATGTTCCGTCATCAGTAGCCTACCGGCACATGCGGGACTGGTAACGGTCCGGTATGAAGCTGCTGGGACAATGTAGCCGGGCCTTCGGGCCGTGCCGATGCCGTGAGGTGGCGGTATCTTCTGCAAGCATCAGAGCGGATGGGGCGCTAGGCTGGGTGGTATGACTAATTGAAGTGAACTGCTGATAAACGTCGTGAAATTTGACAAGCCAAAGATGCTGATAGGCTTGAACCAAAAGGTGCGCGGTCGGATGTCTCTCTTTACTTTGGAGACACACGGACAAGATAGACCGCCGGCGAATAGGCAGGGTCTAACCCACCCCCGTTATTTAGATGAAACACGGTAAGCCCGTATCTCCGCCCGGCAGTGGGCAGGCCAACCGCAAGGAAAGCTGTCGGTGGTGCGGGTAAAGGATGTCGGAGAAAGCGAAGGCCGGGCTGTAATGGTCTGGACAGGGGTTGCGGCTTGCCAACATCACCCCGCCTGAAAAGGAGCAGACTTCCGACGGGTCTCTCATCGCGAGAAAATATGCAGAACCCTCAAAGGAGGACAGGCAAATGACGGTCATAGCGACTGGTGCGGCCTCCCGCGAAACGGCGGACTGGAGCCAGATTGACTGGTCCTCGGTGCGTCGAACCGTGCGACGGCTGCAAATGCGTATCGCGAAGGCAGTTCGGGAAGGTCGCTGGGGTAAGGTGCAAGCCTTACAGCGGCTGCTGACCCATTCGTTCAGCGGCAAGGCTCTTGCCGTAAAACGAGTTACCGAAAATCGAGGTAAGAGGACGCCCGGAGTCGACCGGATCATCTGGGACACGCCGGGCAAATGCGTCAGAGGAGTATTGTCGCTCAGACGGCGGGGCTATCGGCCACTACCGCTGAGGCGGGTGTATATCCCGAAGGCAAATAGCAAAAAGCTGCGTCCGCTTGGTATTCCGACGATGAAAGACAGGGCCATGCAGGCACTTCACCTGCTTGCGCTACTGCCTGTCGCGGAAACCACGGCAGACCCTAACTCATACGGCTTCCGTCCCTTTCGCGCCGCGCGTGATGCGGCTCGCCAGTGCTTCATTGCACTGCGGGGACGGGGGACGGCGGGATGGGTTCTGGACGCTGACATTGCTGGCTGCTTCGACGAAATCAGCAAGGACTGGCTCACCGCCAACATCTCCATGGACAGGGCGGTGCTCCGGAAGTGGCTGGACTCCGGTTATATGCAGGACGGCGAATGGCACGCAACTCGAGCGGGAACTCCGCAAGGCGGAATAATCTCGCCAACACTTGCCAACATGGCCTTGGACGGAATGGAAACGATGTTAAAGGCTCATTACGGCCCCAAACATCGAAACATACGCACCAAGGTCAATATGATACGTTACGCCGATGACTTTGTCATTACTGGTGCATCGAGAGAAGTGCTGGAGGAGGCAAGGACTTTGGTAGAGGAATTTCTATCTGCACGGGGTCTATCCCTGTCTGAAGAAAAGACTCGCCTCGTGCGGGTCGAGGAAGGCTTCGACTTCCTCGGCTGGAACGTGCGCAGATATGATGGGCACACCCACATCAAACCCGCCAAGAAGAACGTGGCGGCGTTCATGCGCAAAATCCGAACGATTATCAAATCCGCCGCCAGCATAAGGCAGGAGCATCTGATATGGCGACTCAACCCTGTCATACGGGGTTGGACCAATTATCATCACAACCAGGTGGCGAAGGAAACCTTCCGAAAGGTCGATCACCTCATCTGGAAGTGTCTCTGGCAGTGGGCCTGTCGTAGGCACCCGAACAAACCGCGTCGTTGGGTGAAGGGGCGTTACTTCATTCGGGAAGGCACGCGCGACTGGGTGTTCCGCGCAGGCGTGAAGGACGACGGAGGAAACGTCACGTTCACACGGTTGCTGAATGCAGCCGACGTTCCCATCCGTCGCCATTGCAAAATCCGGGCTGCTGCCAATCCGTTTGATCCGGTCTGGGACGGTTACTTCGCCGCAAGGCGCAGCCGACCCACGGATCTACCGGCAGACCTCGGATGACCCGCATCCGCCCCTTGATCGAGGGGACTGGTGGCTCTGGTCACACAGGGCTTCGTGGAGGCTTGAGCTGCATGCAGGGAAACTTGCACGTGCAGTTCTAAGGGGGGAGCGGTCCGGTAACGGGTCGCTCCTACCCGACAGGACAGCCCGGCCCGCGAAGGCCGCAATCCTTCGACCGGTGCGACGATCCAGATCGCTGCGTCGAAGAAGCTGACCTTCACGCCTGGCAAGGCGCTCAAGGACCAAGTGAACGGGTAAGCCGTGAAGGGCCGCCGAACGACGGTTCAACGGCCCTTCCCATCACAAAATTGCATGTCACTTTTTCAACGCAGGTAAAGTGACACATGGGTCACTCAAGGCCAGACGTCGATCGCACTGATCAGAAGAAGTGCCACTCCAGCATCATGGCATCGACCAGAGCCCAGTCGATCTCCCCAAGCTCGAATTTCGTTCGATCAAAAATCCCGCCCGGATCGCCCGGCACGGAAATGTGACCCGGGGCATTAAGGTAGCGATTGACGAACTCCAGCTCGGTTTTCACCACTGCCTTGCGCCCTTCCAGGCACATATCCACCACGTAGCGTAACGCCGGCTCTTCGGCTCTGTCGATGACGCTCCTCAATTCCGGTGCATCGAGCTCGTCAGCGATGACGCGCGCATATTGGTTCGCGCCATGCTCAAGAATGAGGATGCGCTCGAGCGTCTCCTCCATGGTTTCGGGCCGATCATGCTCTGCGCCGATGAGCTGGGCGACTTCCGACCTGTTCTTTCGCGCATACCCGGCGGCAGTTGATCATCGAGCGCCGGCACCTTGTCTTCCACGAGCGCCACCGTACCCAAAGGCTGCGCGCATTGCGGGAGGCTGGATGTCTCATCGACGTGCCACCCTTGCCCAGCTTTTGCGCAGCGAGCGGGGAGGTCGCGAGGGAAAGGACAGCGAGCGCGGGAAATGCATATTTCATGACGATGCTCCTTCGTGAGAATCAAGGTCACAAATCTAGGCCCAGGCCGCGCTCGGGCAGCGGCGGCAGGAGGTCGGCGCGATCCTGGCCTTGTGCTGGCGGACCATGCCCGTCTCTGGGGTCGACTGGCTTGCCGCAATTGTCCGGCAGCGGCGGAAGATCGGCGGGGAAGTCCGCGGGATGGGAACCAGCGCCCGTGGTCACCCCTTCAACCGGACCAGGGTCGAACTTGGCAGGGCCTCGCGCCTGGGGTCCGTCAATTGCAAGCCGCCCCAGGGTCTCCAGCGCGGAGGTCTTGTTTCCCGGATTATGGTCGAGCTGGCGCGCCAGCTTTTCCTTGTCGTCGACGATCATGGTCAGTTCGTCACGCACGCGCGTGACCCCCACATTGAACAGGCGCTGGTTCGAGAGGTTGCGCTCATGGCTCGCCATGACCGTGATCGCCTTGTCGGTCGTGATCCCCTGGGCCATGTGCATGTTGAGGCTATAGGCAAGGTCAAGGCGCGAGAGCATCGGATCGCCCACCGCCAGGGTCAGCTGTTTGTCCTGCCCGAGATTGACGGTAACGCCGGTGGCGTCGACGCGGACAACGCGCGCGATGGCGGCGTTCCACAGTTCTCGCGGCTTGTCCTTCGCCGTCCAGCGGATCGTGTCGCCTTCTCGGAGATGCAGGCCCTTCTTTTCGGAAAGTTGCAACCGGTCGCGCTGCTCGGTGGGGGACAGCCGGGCGGGATCGAACCGGATCTTGCGGCGGCCATCGGTGAGATCGACCCGGCCATTGGCATGAACCTTGAGGACATCATAGCGTCCGGCCTTGAGCCCGACATCGTTCGCGCCGCCCCGCCCAACCTCCAGCACCTGTCCGGCACGGTAATTGGCGGCATAGCGCAATTCTTCGCGAGTCATGTTGACGCGCTCGAAGATGGTAAGGTGGATGCCCTCGCCCTTGAGGGTGCCCTCTGCGGAAAGGCCCGCCTGGATGCACTCATTGATCGCCTGCCGGGTTTCGCGTCCCGAGGCGAACACTGCCGTCGCGGCGCGCTCCTGTGGCGACAAAGACAGCCAGCGATCGGCGGCTTCGTCCGCTGGGGCAGCGCTCTCAACCACCTTGTCGCCCAGCACTTTCATGGCCTGGCTGGCCTTGCCGAGATTGGCCAGCGCCGCGACGGCGCGCAGTTCGTCGGTGCGCTGGCGGATATTCTGGTCCATGCGCGCCATCGTGCCGCCGCCTGCCTGGATCATGGCGAAGGCCTTGCCGGCATCGATCGAAGAGAGTTGCTGGCGATCACCGACCAGAACCAACTGCTCGATCCCCAGCGCCGCGACAATCTGGTGTAGGCTCAGCATGTCGCGGGACGACACCATCGAGGTCTCGTCCACCACCAGCATGGCGCCCTCCATACGCTCGCGGGCCACCTCATAGGCAGGACCCTCGCGCCGCGCCACGAAGCGTTCATGGGCGAGAACAAAGGAGGCGATCGTCTGTGCCTCGATGCCTGCGCCTTCCTTCATGTCGGCGACCATCTTGTTCTGAACGGCGAGGCCGAGAATCTTGCGCCCCTCCCCTTCCGCAACCCGTGCGACCGCCGAGAGCATCGTTGATTTGCCGGCGCCCGCGACGCCCTGGATCGAGATCGTCCGATCGGAGGAACTGACGATCAGCGTGGCGGAGCCCAGCTGACCAGGGTTGAGCGGATGACTGCTTGCCTGCTGCAGGCGCTGCGGCGCCTCGGCAGGATCGAGCATGGGCGCTGCCTGCCCCTTGCTCGCCTCCACCAGGGCCAGGATATTCTCTTCGGTCGCGAGCGCCTCCCTCGTGGTTAACATAGGGGCGGCGCGCTCCACCCCGCGGAGCAACAGTCCCTTGTCGACGAGCTGCCCGATCCGCCGTTCGACATGCTCGATGGTCACGCCCTTCAACCCGAGGTCGAGCGCGGTCTTGGCAAGCTTATGCTGTTCGAACGCGGCTTCCCGCTCGCCATGGATCCGCACCGCCGAGGCGACCGCCAGCTGCGCGCGGCCCGCCGCGGGGCTTTGCACGATGCGGGCGATCCGGCGATCGACCAGCGGATCATCATGGGACAACACGGCGCCCACCGCATGCCATGCTCCGGCAACCGCGTCGCGGATGGCGCGATAGCCGGTTTCCAGACGCCCGGCTGCTTCGTGGCCCGCGCTCCGCAGGATCGCTGCCTCCCGCAATTCCTGCCCGGTAAAGCCAAGGCCTTCACCCTTGTCCTTCCAGCCCTGAAGCAGGGCCGCGCGATCCTCGACGTTGAGCTTGGGATCACGGGTGCGCGTGGTAATTTCGCGCAGCGCCTCGGGAGATTTAAGGCCCAGTTCCGTCGCCTTCTCCAATATGTCCTGCCGCCGCTGGCTGTACGCGTCGATCACCGGTTGCGGGACACCGGTAATCTCGAAGGTGCCGTGCTTTCCCTTCAGGTCGACGCCATAGCCGAGCTTCTCGATCTCGCCGCGCAGATAGGCATGATAGATGGCGCCGATCACGCTGTTGTTGCTCCAGATCCTGTCGGCATGGAGCGCCTGCCATTTGCCATCCAGCATCTTGGTGAGGTTCGCGATGACGGCGTGGATATGCCCCTGCGGATCAAGCGCCCGGCTGGTATCATGCTCGAACAGGGCATAGACGAGATTGCCGGTCGGGATCGGAACCTTGCGCCCCTCCTGGTCCTTGCGGCCTTCCGCCAAATTCTTCTCGACCCAGGCCATGGTCGCCTTCACCGCGGACATATTGGCGGCGAGAATGCGGCGGTCGCCCGCGACATAGGCCATGACCGAGGCGGACTTGGGCATGGAGAAGGTGAGGTCATAGCCGGCGCGTCGGTTCTCGACCTGCCCGACCTGTTCGCCCGAGGGCAATTCTCCCTTGAGGATTGCCTCGAACGCATCCTTGCCAACCTCGCCCGCCAGGCCCAGGTCGCGGGCGCCCTCCCCTTCCCAGAGGCTGAGTTCCGACGAGCCCTCGACGGTGTAATAATTGTCCTGCGCGAAATAGTTGGCGGCGCCCGATGCGGAGCGGACAGAGGCGATCGACAGCATGGATCATATCCCCCAATCCGCGCTGTCGCCAAGATCCTTGCCGCCCGAAAAATCCTGCCGCATCTCAATGAGCGACTGATCCTCCGCCGGCGCGCGCGGGGATGGCTGACTGCTCCCCTGCCCTGCCCGTCCGACGGGCTGACCCGTTGCCGGATCGGCGCGGTCTGCGAGCGCCCGGTCCGCCGCATGACGAGGGGCCACTCTGCTAGGTTCGGGCTGGTCGCGATCGGCAGCCCGCCGGGCTGCTTCATGCTCTTCATTTCTCTCTCCGAACAGGATGCGGGCGGCCATCTCCTTGGCAAGATTGACTTCGGGATCGGGCACCTCCTCGACAATCTGCGCCGCGCCATCCCGGCCGCCTGCCTCACCCCCCTCTTCCGCGAACAGGGCGTCGGTTCGCTTCGAGCGAACCGGGTTCACATGGGCACAGCGGACGAACCCTTGCGCCACCTGCGGATAGTCCTTCCACTGGAGGAGAATCCGGGCCGCGGGAAATCCGTCGGGGAATTTCACAAAGCCGTGCATGGACGGCAGGTTGGTGATGTCGTCGGCGATGACGAGCGGCTCGACCTGCTTGCGCGGTGTCAGGGTGGAGGCATCGCGCGTCTGGTTGTAGCCGTAGCTATAGGCCTCATCCATCTGCCGTACTTCTCGATTGCCGATATAGCGCGCGCACTGCTCGGCCGTGTCGAGATCCGCCGTGGCGAGGATCAACTTGGTGCGCGCCAGAGATGCCAGATTACGGGCGCCCTGCTCGCCATACACTTCGACCAATTTCTCGAAACTGTGGATGCCGAGGATCATTGCTCCGCCAAAGGCGCGGGCGGTCTGAAGCCCGTTTTCGATCGCGGGCAACCGGTGCAGCGCGCCCAGCTCATCGAACATGAACCAAGTGCGTAAATTGCGCGTGCGTGGCATGGTCATGAGCGTGTTGATGGCAAGGTCCATCCACAGCGTCAGCAGCGCCTTGTTCATCGGCAGATCGACATAGTTGGAGGTGATGAACAGGATCGAGCCCGGACGCTTTTCCTGGGTCATCCATTGCCGGATCGAGAAGGCTTCCCCCTCTTCCGGCAAGAAGCGCAACACCTGCGCATTGGTGTTGAAAACCGCGCGGATGGACTCCGCCATGCGAGCCGCCTCCGGCGCGGTGAGAGGATCGGCGATGGTGTTGGTGAGGAAGCGATGGACGCGTTTCAGATCAGCGGTCATCAGATTTTCGGCCAGGGCCAGATTGGTGGCCTGGCCGCGCTCGATGAGGCGCACGCACATCTCAATGAAGAGGGTCCGTGCCGCCAGTGCCCAGAAGGGTTCGGAGGAGCCGCCGTCGGACGGGATCAGCGCGGCGGCGGCGGCGGTAAATTCGCTATGGGTGGCGCAGTCGTTGAAGATCGACCAGGCCGGGCATCGCGCATCCATGGGGTTGAGGATCGTGTCCCGCTCAGGTTCATAGAAGGCCTCGACATAGGCGCCGGTCAGGTCGAAAATCACTGCGCTGTCGGCGCGCGCCCGCATCTGCGAGACGAGGCTGCGCAGCTCCGTGGTCTTGCCCGATCCAGTGGTGCCGATCAGCATGGTGTGCGACTGTTCCATCCGGTGCGGATAGGGAACACCGGCGAGACTATAGGGGTGGTGGATGCCCCTGCCCTTCCGCTCGGCAAAGGGAAGTCGCAATACTTGGCCCGGCGACAGACCCCGGCACAGCGCTGCGACGTCCTCCTCATATTTCGTCAGATTATGCTGATTGATCTCGCCACGCAGCAGGTCGACATCGACCAGCATGGCACCGCGTTCATGCCGCTCCTGAAGGATCGATTTCCCGCGTCGGCGCGACAGGTCGACGAACCAGATCGAGAGCGGCGCGACGATAAACAGCGAGATGAAAAAGGAGCCGAGCAGACCCCGCATGGCGATCGCCCAAGCGGTCTTCACCGCCGGTATGGCCGGCACCATCGGCATGATCGTGCGTAGCATCTCGCCATTGGGCAGGGTGACATTGACCCGCTTCGTGGGATCGAGACCAACCCAGTTCCAGAGCGCTGAATAAAGCTTCATGCAGATGAGCTGGAAGCCATGCTCATCGAGCCGGATCGACATGATGGCGAACCAGGCCGCGACGAACACGAAGAACCAGATGATGAAGGGCAGTCTGACCCCGGAAAACCACATCAGCATCTCGTGGGTGAGAAGCTGGCTGCCGCGAGTGAAATTGCCTGAATTGCGCTGCACCCGGCCGCGTGCCGAATGATGGGTGAGCGGGATGTTCTGGCCGTTCGACCTTATGTCCTTATGCGCCATGATATTGCTCCAGGCGCTTGTCGGTTTCCGCGATCATCCGCTCCCGCAATTCGGGATATTGTTCCAGGATGATGACGTCCAGGGCGAGGTTCTGAAACTCGGCCAACCGGGCCAGACGACGACGGCTGGAACCATGGTCATGGGCGCCGGCGAGATAGGCGTCGATGGCCCAGCGCACCACCTGCGAGGGCGACACATTCTGCTTGCGCGCGACATCCTCGATGAGCGTCAAATGGCGCGGATCGATGCGAACCGAAAGTCTTGGGGATGTGCCTGTCACGTCCAGCCTCCATTATGGTGGCTGGTGGGGATTAAAAAGGCAGGGCAAGGCATAGCGGATTTGCTTGCCTGAGGCAAGTCATTGAGCAATTTGCAGAAAATGCCGTCCGCAAATGTCTGACGCTCAAACCACTGAAATGCGTGGTTTTCTACGGCTTTCAAAACTGTCAGACACTGTCCGACCCATTATTTTGAGATTTATAGTTTATTTTCAATGACTTCTTGCACCAGCCGGTGCGTTCGGTGTGCTTAAATCCTTGGGCTTGAATCTGGTGCCTTGGGACGCTTTGATCGGTGATGTCATGGGAGGGTCAGCCGTTCCGGCGGGGGACTGGACCGCCCATCGGGCGGCCAGAAATGCGGCGTGGAGAAGGCGATCTTCGAGCCCTGGGGGCGGGCCTGAAACTGGCCTGCAAGTGGGCGGAGCAGGACCAATGTTCGGAAAATCCCACGCGGCCCTGGCCGCGTCGAGCCGGCAGGGGATCGTGACCCGAACGGGCGGCGACGGGGCATCGCCCCGGCGCCGTGAGCTCGGGGAGGCGACAGCCCTGCCAAGGGGTGTCTGCGGCCCGGCGAATAGAGCCCCGGTCGGCGGTGAGGAACGATCCGCCGAGCCGCCAAACTTGTCGCAGAGCGCCAAGGGCCGATGCCCATCCACGGTCCTGTTCATCATCATCCAGCCCCTCCGCCGCTGCCCCTGGCAGCGGCCCGGAGATGAGGGTTCGATGCCCTCATCTCCGGCATGACCTCACCCAGAAAGATGCCCCCCGATGACCGCTCATCCCGGGCCACGCAACCAAGGCCGGCATGGCTTCCTTTGCTCGTTCAGGTTGGATATAGAGAGGCTTGTCCGGAGCCCTATCTCATGGACAAGGAATACCCCATGGCAAAGACTGTGGAACAGGAACGCGCGGCGATTGAAGCCGAGCAAACAAGGCTCCAGGAGCGGTTGAAAGCGCTGGAGGAAAAAGAGCGGCAGATGGCGATCGCCGCCGTTGAAAAATCGGGATTGCTAAAGGCTGAGCCAAAGAAGCTGACGACCATTCTCAGCCGGATCAAGACGCTGGGCATCGATGAGGTTCAAAAGCGCCTGGCAGCGTGAAACCGATCGGCGCGGTCGCAGGCAGCACATGGACAGGCCGGGCTCGATGCCCGGTCTGTCCACATCTCGAAACATAAAATTGGGGGGAGAGCCATGAGGCCCTCCCCTGTCTTCAATATTCGTCTGTCATGGCGCTGGGCACTGTATGGACCACCCGGTCGATGATCGTCATCGGCAGGGCGTCATAATCCCCTTCGTCGATGGTGATGTAGGCGCCTTCTTCCTCTATAACGTGCTGGTCGAAGAAGCTGTGGAGCGCGCGGCGCTGCGCATTGGCAACAGCGGCGGTGAAGGCGGCGTGATCGGCAAGCGCATAGGTCGATGTGATCTGCATGGCGTCCTCCTGTCGTCTTGAATGACAGGGCATGGGCGTCGTGCGGGTCGGGGTCGGGTCAAGGACGCGGGGCACAGCCCCGCGCCGCGCAGCGGGGAGTGGGGGTGCCGATTTTGTCGGGGGTGGAGCGCAGCGAAGCGGAGCGTAGGCCGCGGCAAAATTGGGGGCACCGCTCATCCTTGCACGCGGCGCCGGCCCGCACGACATAATAGGAAGTCTGTGAGAGATTTTCCTTTCCTGTGGAAGCTCCGGCAAGGCGTAGCGCCGCGCGGTCCAAAGGGACCGTGCGACACGCGAGCGAGCAGGAAATAGGTCCGCGTTGAAGAAGGAATTGGACCGAGCGCGAAGCCCGGTCCCCGCTGCCGTCAGGGGTGACGTCCGCAGTGGCAATATTGTTCGTCGATGCCGGTGAGGGAGCATAGATCGGCACCAAAGTCGGCGTAACGCTCTTCTTCGTCCTCGACGTAACCGTGGTCATTCGCAATCACGACGGCATAGCGCTGGAGGTTCGGATCAAGCCGGTCGATGTAGCGCGCACATTGCTCACTGAACTGGCGGGCGTAGAGTTCAAAGGTAGCGCCTGCGGTGGCCCGCATCTCCGCCTCGGCGAGGCGCTCGGCGTCCGCTCGGAACTTCTCCAAAGCGATAAATTGCGGTGTGTCCTCGAAGCGCGAATCCGTGGACAGTAGGATGTGTTGGCGTTGTATGACCACGCGGTATGCCGGGCTGTCGACGGCGAGCGCTCGTAAGATTGTATAGCCGTTCGAGCGGGCGACCTGGTGTGCGATACGGCCGCTTAAGCGGTAGAGCCGGTCATATTCGGCCCTGAAGAAATCCCGTTCGATGCAAGTTCTGGCGACGCCGATTGAGCGTGCACAGGTCTGGGATAGGGCGAGATATTTTTCGAGGAGACGAATAAGGCGGAAGCCGGTAGCTTGCGCCGGCCAGTAGCCCGGTTCGTGTGAAGCGACGATGCGAACGCTTTGGGATTTTGTATTGGTCATGTGAGCCTCCATTACGTAGGTGCTCCCCATCTCCATCGGATGAGGATGAAGGCATCTGGGACGCGGTGTTGAGGCGGTCAGGGACGACGAAGTCGCCGCGAAGCGGGCAGCGGGGGAGCCGATTTTGTTGCTGCAGAGCGCAGCGAGGCGGCGGCAAAATTGGGGGGACCGCTGATCCTTGACGGCCGATCGACACCCAGCGTCATGCTTTGGCGATGAAGTCTCGTCTGATGCCGAGATGTGAGAGCCTGCTGCTTTGCCCCCGAACACCCTGCGGGGTTCGGGGTTAACAGCAAAGCACCGCATAATGGAAGTCTGTGAGAGATCCTCTTTAGCTGTGGAAGCGCCGGCAAGGCGGTTCGGCGCGGGGTTCGCAGGGACCGTGCAACATGCGCGCGAGCCGGTCTGACGATGACGGTCGCATTAGCCACAACCCGGTATCTGCGCCCCCGCTAGTGCCTTCCGTAGCTATAGCGATAGCGGTGACAAATCACAGATCGACATGGTGATCTGCGTTCGCGCTCGAGCGGGGATTCATAGCCAACATGCGCGGCTGCTCGACTATGCTCGGTCGCCCTATTCTGGCCAGCGTTCGTCCTGCCAGTCGCGCGAGGCGTGAATGACATGAAGGATTGAGACCACGGTCTGATCATTGGTCAGGGCATAGGCGATAATATATCGATAGCCGGTCACGCTTTTCTCGTAGGTGCCGGCAACGCGGCCTGGATGACCGGTTGCGAAATCACCGAGCGCAGCGCCTGTTTCACGGATACGCCGCGCGACCTTGGCGGCAGCGTCGGGATCATCGGCGGCAATATGGGCGATCTGCCGCCGAAAGTCTTCCAGCGCGGCAAGCGACCATTGGACACGCCTCACTGCTTAGGCGACCGCATACCCTCGATCATGGCATCGAGCTGGTCCATGGCTTCGTCGTGCGGAATGGTTCGCCCGTTTTCGACGTCAGCCAGGCCGCGCTGAATGCCCTCGATGATCTGGAGTTCGCGTTCGACATAAGCGGTCAGGGCTTCTGCCGCCAGAAAGGACCGGCTCCGTCGCATTCCACTGGCAAGACGGTCAAGTTTTGCGCGGGTTTCTTCGCTTACGCGGATCGTCATCGTCGTGGTTGCAGTCATGCGGTTTTCTCCGTTGTACACAAGCTAGCACAAACGCATCACTTTGTCATCTCTTGGGCGATTATGCCCATTCCAGGCGCGCCGTTTCATCCATGTCGGCAAGGACAAGGAGGTGCGTCAGGCGTTCGGCATTGGCGGCGACACCCGTCTCCAGGCAGCGCCGACGCACCGCCGGATGGGCGAGCCGCTCCCTGATCGGTTCGATGCCAATTTCACCAACATCATCGGGCGAAAGGCCAAGGCTTGCGAGCAGCGCGTGGGCATCGGTGGAAGCCAGATCGAGTTCCAGCCCGGCGTCGGAGGTCAGGGACACGCGCACCCGAATGTCGCGCGAATGGAGGCCGGGATAGATGGTCACGCGGCGCTGCCGAAATTGGGCCTCTTCCATCACCGCGACCACATCGGGATCATGGTCGAACAGAGTGCAGATGGTGGCGAGCGCGATGGGGCAGATGCACGCATCGAACTGGTAGGAGAGGAAATTATGCTGCCCGTTTTCCGGGTCGAGCAGCACGGTTCCGAGACGATCGCCTTGCTCTCGAAGCAACTGTCGAAAGGCCGCGAGCTGCCGCGCGGAGATCGTGGCGTGCCGAAAGGCGCCGTCATCGGAATTGGTAGCGATGCGGAATCTGATGGACATCTTGTCCTCCCTTGTTGGTCCGCTTTGCCGCGCCCCCTTTTCTCTTTGCTCTGGGAAAGCCGTTCATGGTGCCCACCAGAAGCAAAACCGTCGGACGGGGTGCCGCCTCGAAGCGGCGTCGAAGGGGTTCGATGCCCCTGAGCGCCGCATGATCAAGCAAGGAGAGGGACAAGAGGCCCCGGCCTTGGCCGGAGCCTCTCGGAACCGAGGCGTCAGCGCCCCTGGCGAACCCGAGCGGCCATGCGCTGCGGCGTCGGGCGGACGGTCTGATGGGCGAGCTTCACGACATGCAAAGGGACACCTGCCTGCCGCAGCTTCTGTGCGAGGTTCATCTGGATGCCGCTGCCTTCGCAGACCACGGCTTCAACCGGCTTGAGGGCCAACAGGCGATCGTTGCGCACGAACGCGGCCTTGGCGCCCAACCTTCGATCCAGTCGGAACATGATGACCTTCACGCCTCGCGCTGCCGCCCATGCCTGAGCGATGGCGTCGCAGCCTTTCGCCTGCGCGGTTGTTGCGAGCACCATCTCCGGAATTCGGGCTTTGATAGAGTCCAGACCCTTCCAGAGCAGGTCATGATCTTCCCACTGCTGGCCGCCCGAGAAGGCGACGATGGGGCCTTCGGGACTGAACTGCTCGCGGCGTTCCCGGCCACGCGCTGCAAGGAAGTCGCGGGCTTCGATCATCGATGCGGTGACGCCCTTCGAAACCCGGCTGCCACGCGTCGGCGCGTAGGGGCGTCCGGTCTCCACACGGTAGACCTCTGCCGCATGGTCGCGCATGCATTCCATGGCGTCGCGGCACCCTTGAAGGGTCTGGCAGAGCATCTGCGCTTCTTCGATCTGGGAAGCGTAGATTTCGCTGGGATCGAAGCTGCGCGCGAGGTCGCCGAGTTCCTTGGCGGCATCGTCTTCGCGGTCGTTGATGCGCTTCGCCACGACATGGAAGCTGTTGACGAAGCCCCAGGCGAGGTCGCCCGCGAAGGGTTCGAGACGGGTATCGCGGAACACGTCGAACAACGTCGCCATCACCATCTCGACTGCCGCGCGGGCTTGGTCAGGATCTGGCATTTCGAGCTGCTCGCTCTCGTCGACCGGCGAGAGCTTCGCGCGCTCGTCATGCTCGAGAAAGGCGTCGGCGTAGAGCGAACTGCGTTCGTCCGTACCCGTTTCGGTGGCGATGTGGCTGGCGAGATCGGCGAAGTTCGAGAAACTGTTGGTCATTTGAGCCTCCAAGGATTGGATGTCTCATCCGTTCGATGAGGCTTGCCTCAGGGCATGCGGTGGTCAGGGAGGTCAGGCACGGCGACCGGCTTGCCGTCGCCGCCGCCACGCGGGGAGCGGGGGAGCCGATTTTCTGACGGAGCCGCGCCAGCGGCATCGGGCTGAAAATTGGGGGGACCGCTCATGCTTGACGGACCGCCAACCCCGCATGCCACACTAGGCAGACACAAGAGAGGAATAGGGGTGTATAACCTCACCCTGCGTCACCATCCCGCAAGGGGATCGTGACCCGGATGGGCGGAGACGCGCTCGCGCGGCTCCGTGAGGTTAGCCGGGGTCGGCCACAGGCCGGCGGCGGCTTAGCGAATAGAGCCCCGGTCCCGTCCGGCGCGCTGCGCGGGGCGGGATGCGCCGAACGCGCAGACGGCTATTTCTGCGTCGGAACATCGTTGGAACTTTTCAGCGTCGATCATAGACTGAGGTGATGCAGGGGGAATCGAAAGCCTATCCAGGCGAAGTCGCGACACCGAACGATATCAGGCAGCTCGCCGACGAGTATCGCGGCGTGGCACATGATCTGATGGGCCGAGGCAAGCGCGGCAATCCTTCGAGCTGGGCGCCCGCGCGGATGACGGCAATCCAGGCAATCGAGCTTTACCTCAACGCGTTGCTGCTGGCGCGCGGCGTGAAGCCAGCCGAGATCAGAGGCTACCAGCATGACCTGCGCAAGCGCACAGCGAACCCCGCGGTATCCGCCCTGCGGCTGCGCCAACGCACGCTCGACCATCTCGGCAAACTAAGCGAAGGCCGAGAATATCTCTCGATCCGCTATGGCCCCGAACTGAGCGGCGACTTGTCCCAGCTCAATCGCCTGATGGCGACGCTCGACGAGGTCGCCATCAAGGTCGCAGGCGCGCTCGACAAGGCGAACGCTGCGCCGGCAACGGCCGCTCCACCGGCGAGGCCGGGACCGTCAACGGTCCCGGCCCGCGGGGCGGCGCCTGTCGTCACATCGGCCTGATCCAGTCGATGGCTTCGCGTCCCGATGCTGTCGCTGGCGGGGTCAGGCGCGTGGCTAAACGCTGCTATGCTTCCCGCGCGGCCGCGGCGCGTTCCGCCCGTTCATAGGCGCGCTTGAGATTGTAAGGATGATTGCCGGCGCGAACGCTCAGTTTGTGTTCGCCTATGGTGAGGTCAAGGCCAATGCCGAGGCGATTGCACAGCTTGGCGGCTTCGTCACAGACGTTTTCGATAACGACCGGACCTTCGACGTGGGCGGACAGGATGATCATGGCATGATCCTCAACACGGGCAATGCAGGAACGGCGAGCCCAGGGGTGGACTCGCCGGGAGGCGTGTGACGGGTCAGTGGACCGACCCGTCGTAGGAGAGGAGGAGATCGGGGCAGACGAGCTGATGTTCGGCGGCCACCAGCGACCAGGCGGCGGCGAGCTCGTCATGATATTCACAATCAACGATCGCATCGGCGCTGGCTTCGCCGAACTGGGCTTCCTCGAACGACCGGATATGGGCGGCGTCCGCAGCCTCGGTGATCGCGCCGGCGAGATGCGCGGCGATTTCATGACGGTTGAGCTGGTCGGCAGCCCGGCGGATGCGGGCGACCAGATGGGGGTTGAGGATTTCGATCCGGTGGGCGACCCCGGCGATCTCTTCAAAGCTGGCAAGCTGAAACATCTATCGTCTCCGTGAAGATGAGGGGGCGGCCCGAGGGCCGCCCGTCCGGGGCCAGAAGAACTCGATTTCCTCAGCGACGATGTCGGTGTTGTAGAAGGTACGGCCGTCCCGCTCGTTGCGGCTGTAGCGGATTTCGCCGACGACCATGAGCTTGTCGCCCTTCTTCTTGTGGTTGGCGACCGACTTGCCTAGGCCGTTGAACGCTTTGACGGTGTGGAATTCGTCGTAGGTTTCGGTGTAGCCGTTGTCGCCTTTTTGGACCTGGCCGTCCTTGATGACGGGCTTGCTGGTGACGAGGGAGAAGCTTACGCCGCCCTTGCTGTCGGTGCCGAAGCGGCTGATGTCCGAGGTGATCCGGCCTGAGAGAAAAACCTTGTTCATGATGCTGTCCTTCCTTTGCGCCAGCGGGCCGATCCCGCTGGGATGAAAAGACGACGAAGCCCGGGCATGAGGGGCTGGCGCACCGAAGCGTCAGCGCAGGGGAACCTGCGATCTTCCGGGTGGTGCGGGCAGAGGCCGTCAGGCCTCAACACGGCCGGAAGATCGCGGGTTGCGCCGGCCCCGCACGGGCGTAGTGTTCATCCCTTCAAGCGGGTGGCCGGATGGCCCATCGGGACAGGACTGACGGGAACGAGAGGTATGAGGAAGACGGCCGGATTTTGGACGGCCGCGACCAGGCGCCGATGCGGTTAGTCGCTGCCTCTTCGTTGCACAACCCGCGCAAGGCGCGCGTGGCAAGGCGGGAACAGGCTGGCCGGGTGCCGCGATGTTCTACCAAGGCGGGCGGTCTCCGGTATTGCAGCAAGGCGCGCGGAAGGCGCACGCGGCGTGACCGTCGGCCGCGAAAGCCCTCGCGGCCTCGGTGGTCCAAAATGAGCAGTGCAGATCACAGGCTGTAGACGCCCAGCACGGCGACGCATCGGCTCGCTGCGATCAATGTGGGTCTGTGATCCAGTTCTCCACTTTGAGCGCGCGTACGCGCGAGAACTCGCCCATGTTGGCTGTCACGAGCGTTGCGTCCAAAGCATAGGCGTGCGCGGCGATGAAGAGATCGTTGGGTCCAATGGGCTTCCCGGCAGCTTCGAGCTCAGCGCGAATTCCGCCATATTCTGTATCGGCCGGCACATCGAGGGCGAGAATTTGGACGCTGTCGAGAATGGCGTCGATTTGCGCGAGCAGCCTCGGCGACCCCTTTTTGGCGCAACCGTAGCGCAGTTCCGCCGCGGTAACGATGCTGACGCAAATGGCATCCGGCCCAACCTCGGCAATGCGCTTTGCGACACCGCCGTGAGGATTGCGAGCCAGTTCGGAGATGATATTGGTGTCGAGCATATAGAGGCTGCTCACAGGTCGATCGCCTTGGCCGGCAACAGCGTGTCGTCGATATCGGGGAATTGATCGTCAGGTCCCAGCGGTTCGAGACTGGCGAGAACCTCCAGGATATTCTTCCGGCGGATCGGCTCGATGATAAGGCGGGCGCCGTCGCGATAAATCATGACACTTGTCCCGGGGAGTTCGAAATCCGCAGGAATACGCACAGCCTGGCTCTTGTTGTTGCGAAACAGCTTTGCCTCACGTGCGGGCGTGGGATCGGAACGTCGGGGATCCATGAAGCCTCCTTTGCATATACATCAACATATACATAAATGATAAGCCGTTCAAGGCCGACGCTGACCATCGGCGCAGTCGGGGCGCCGACATTCTGAGTCCAACCTGGGCGAGGTAGGGAAGACAATCGGTCCGCGCGCCAAGCGCGGGGGGCGTTAGATCGTCTTGCGGCGCCGGGTCCGGCCGACATGGTCGGCTGATGCCTCGATATCGATGGCGAGCTGGGTCAAGGTGCGATGGGCGCCGAGGCGCTGCAGCCCGTCCATACGCGGGTCGCGATGGAGGTTGGCGATGCGTAAGCGGATGAGCGATGCAGCCACCCGCAATGTGTGGGGATCAAGCTCGGCCATGAGTCGCGTAATAGCAGAAATGCTGCTCTACCGGGAGCCAGGCGTGCTAATCGCCGTCAAATTGCCGCCAGCGCTGGACGAGCTCGACCATGTCGGTTTTTCGCCCGAAGGCATCTGGATAGATCGCGCCTTCGTGTTGGCCGAGAAAGCCGATGATCGTCGTCATATGGGTCGCGATCGTGGCATCGACACCAAAAAGGTCGGCGATGGGAAAATGTCCACAATCATCGCCGTTCCACCAGGCCAGGAGGAAATTGGCGACCCGGCGGGACTGCCCGGTGTCACACCGGGCAATCTCGATCAACCGATCAAGGGCCGCGGTCGCGGCTCGTTTGCCAAAGGGACCTTCTTCCATCGACCTTACACTCCATCATATTGCCAGGAGGATCATGCCTTAGCCGTCCTTTGCAAGGAAGAATCGAGGCCGGGCGAGCGGGCGGGATTGCCGCGAAGGATCCAGGGCAGCGGCTGTATGAGCCGGACCCAATCGGCGAACGAGGGAATGCGGCCCAGATCTTCAACCACATGTTGTTCGCCGATAAGGCGCACCGGCACCTCGGGCTGGTCACTGTTCGTGATGGTGACCCCGAATACCGTCTCGGCCTTTATATGCCCTCCCCTCGTCGGCCGGGGGCCGCGCGGAAACGAGAAAAGGCCCCCGCCCCTATGCGGAGCGAGGGCCCTATTGAGGGTGCGAAGGATCAGCCCGCGAAAGCGTGTTCGCTCGACGACTGGCCGAGGCCGGCCTCGGTGCGTTCGCGCGCCGCCTCGCCCACGCTGGCTTCGGCGCCTTCACCGGGCAGTGGCGGCAGGCTGTCGTCCGCCTTGGCCGCCATTTCGGCCGCGAGATCGCGGCGGCGGGTCGGGCGGGACCAGACGATGTTGTAGCTGCCGTCGTCTTGGCGGAACGCTGAGATGTAGAGCGGCGCGGCCAGGCTCGGATCCTCGATCTTGCCGTTGAGGAAGGCCTCGCCGGTGCCGTTCGAGAAGAGTTCGAAGAGCGCGCCGACCTGCACCCATGCCCGTGAGGCGGAAAGCGCCAGCACTTCGTACTTGGGCGCCTTGGGATTGGAGGAGTGGAGCTCACGCAGTGCAATGGTCATGGCGATCGTGAGCGTCGCGATCTTGCCGACGTGGATGCCGGCGTCATTCTGCTTGATGGAACCGATGTTCATGGGGATTCTCCTGGATGATGGCTCGAACTCCCGTGTCCGAGACACCTTCCTCCCTCCCCCTCCTCTCCTCGGCCGTTCGGCCGAGCAGGCGCGTTAGCGCCCCAATCCGAGGTCCGCACTTCGCGGCCTCGGGGTCGAGGTTCCCGGTCAGTGGAGCGAGCCGAATAAACCGCGCTTGGCCTCAGCCTGGTACGCACCGTCTTTTACGCCGATGCTTGCGCGCATGTCGGCTTCGAGTTCGGCCGCGAGACCATTGGGTATCTCCGTGTAGGGGGCAATAATGGCGATCGCGGCCTCGGGCGTCGACAATTCTCCCGGTTCCGTGCCGAGCCAGATCGTTGCCTCACCCTCGTCCGGCTCGTTCTCGGTCGGAGTGAAGACTTGGGCGAAGAAGGTTTGGAGCGGTCGGTCCCATCCGACGACGACGCGACACGCGCCGCTGCCGGCCTTGGGCTTGAGGTCGTATCGGCTCATGATGGACTCCTGCGTAGGCGTTGATCGATATGGCGCACCGCACCGTCGGGGCTTTTGCGGACGGCTGCTGCGGCGCGCGGGAGCCCCGCCTCGACGAGCAGCTTACGTGCGAGCCGCAGATACATGGTTCCGGCGAGGACAGCGTCCCGGTCGGCAGGCGTCGCGGATTTGATGTCAGGCATTGGCGTCCCCAGCCACTGTCCGCTTGTTCTCTTGTGCAGGCTCGAGGCCGATATTGATCGTGTCGCGGGCAAGCACAATCGCAAAACGCCGGCCCTCCGGCACAAACCATTGCGCGCGATAGGCGAGAATGGCGTGGAGGCGCTCGATCAGCGCCGCGTCGTCGCCCAGGAGCAACCGGGTCGCCATCTCCTGGGCATCAAGCAGGAACCGGCTGTGCTGGGTGTCCCAGCTGTCGGCATCACGATCGTCGCTTGGGCTGAAGCAGGCCCCTTCAAGAAGGTCGACAAGTTCGGCCGGTGTAAGGGCATCGCGTGACGCGAGCAGAATGCGGGCTTCCTCAAAGCTCCAGTGCGTACGTTCGTCATATTCGATGGCGACCGGCGCGGGGATCCGGATCTGGTCCGCCTCTTCACCGCTAAACTCGAGCACCAGAGTGAGGCGATTGACGGTGCCACTGTCGAGGCCGGGAAATTCACCGGGATCAAGTATTGCCGTCGCGCCGTCCCGCTCTATCTCGAACCGCAACACCGCGATGTGCGGCAAGCAATTGTACCAGCTATAGCCCGCCATCGTGTCGTCGGGCTCTGCCAGTCGACCCTCGTAGCCGCCGTGCTTGCCGAGTGCAAAAGCCGCGCATTGCTCGAAGGCCGGTTCGAAACTGTCGACAATGATGTGGTCTTCACTTGCAATGCGCTCGCCGCTGGCTGCGGAACAATTGTGAGGGTCGGCGGTCGCGGGCGACCAGGGTCGAAGTAGCGGCTCGGCCTCGGGAAGCGCGATGCCGAGTGCTGCGGCCTCGCGCCATTGTTCGTGGGCTAGGCGATGGGTGCCGAGCGATTGAATATGGCGATAGATGACGCAACGAACCCTGTCGCGCAGCGCGTCAAGCGCGGCGTTCTCGACCATCTCCTTGCGCGCCGGCAGAACAAGCTGAAGGTCAGGCGCATCGACGATATCGACACGGGCCCACCAGTTGCGCCGCTTTTCGCCGACCGATGGCAAAGCGGTCGCGACGATGACTCCATGGAAATTGACGCAGGGACTGAACCGCGTCGCGCGCAGGTCGTTGAACAGGCCAATGCGCACGCCGGCCTCCTCGACCACAACCTCGGCGCCGGCAAGCCAGTCCTCCTGATGGAGCGAAATGCCGCGAAGGCGCACCGGCAATGGACAATAGAGTGCAGCTGACTTCGCTGCCGCGTCGAGCGATTCCTTCCAACGCATATCGAGCTGAAACCGGATCGTGGTGCCGCGCGATCGGTTGAGCGAAGCAACGGCGACCGGAGAGCGGGCTTCCCACGCGTCGGCGGCGACACGCACTATCCAGCCCGCCCCTTCGTCATTCGCGCAGGACTGGACCTCGACATCGCGGCCCGCGAGGCTGAACACGCCCATGCCGGCCGGATCCTCACGCTTTGCAATGTCGTCGTTCCAGCCCGAGCGGCCCAGCGCGAGTATTACGGCGGGATCAGCTATGCCGGCACCATCGTCATTCACCGAAAGCCAGACATCGTCGCCGATGGTATGAACCTCGAGGTCGACAACTGTGGCACCCGCGCGGCGGGCGTTCTGCAAAAGCTCGGCGAGCACATCGCCGAGCGTGTTGTTGAACAGACGCGTGACCTTGGCGATCGCCGCAGGGTCGATCTCGCTGCGGATGATAGCGGGAAGGGACATGGGAACTCCTCGGAGCGGATTTGCTCCCGGCCCCTGTTCCCACTCCCCTTTTCGCCTTAGTCGATCGCGCTGAAGATCTCCGCCGCCTCGGGATGGTCGAGCGCATGATCGCGCAGCCGGTGGAAGGCCTGTGCAATGTGGTCGTCGTCATCGTCGAATTCGAACGAGAGATAGGAGAAGGTGAAAAGCGTTGCGATGATCCCGGCTGCGTCTGCAGAGACCTCGCCATCATAGCCGTTGCTGCCGCATCGGATCCGGAACCGATCCCGACCGTTCGGAGCGAGATAGAGCGGTTGGTGACCGACCTCGAAGAACTGCCAATATCCGCCGCTATAATCGGGCGAAAGCGACTGCATGAAAGTGTAGAGCAGCGTTTCGCCCTTGAAGAAATGACGTCGGCCAAACAGCGTCGGGATGAAGTTGATGCGCCTCTCGTCGGGCACGAGGCTGGCAGCGCGGAAGGCGGCATTCGGGGCGATATCGGACATGAGGGTTCTCCAGAGGAAAGGTTCAGCGCCGAGCACCTTTCCCGGCCTCGAAACCGCCTGTCCCGTTCCCCCTCCTCTTGAATCGGATGCCCGACGGACTGGCGCCCTCTCCTTTGCCGATTACCGCTCAGTGAGACTCCGAGGATTTGAGGACGGCAATCACGGCTTTGACATTGTCGATGGCCACTTCGAGCCGCCGGACGGCCTCGTCACGGCTGTCACAATCTTCTGGGGAAGAGAGTTCGATCATCAGGAACGCGAACAGCGTGTCGCCGCAGGCGCCAGCCTCATCGAGATTTTCGACATGCGCAAAATCGCCGCCGTCATAGGTTTGCGCGCAGATGCGCTGGAATTGGTTCAGCATCGCATGGATTTCCATTCATAGGAGTGAGGGCTGGATGCAGGGCAGCCGGGTCGAGGCGGCAAATGACCGCAGCAACGCAGCCATTTCGGCGCGAAGCCGGGCTCGATTGCTGATCACGGCCTCGGGATCGAGCGGTTGACCCTGGACATCGAAATAGCCGGTCGCCGGACGACCACCATCGACCTCGATGACGATGCGGTGTCCTCGCGGCTGGGCAGGCCCAGCATAGCGCGCCGTAAATTCACCCAGCCGGCCGGTAAGCCCGCTGATAGCCTTGCCCCACCGGATATGCCCTGCGCCCGCGACCTGTCCCACCTCAAGGCCTCGGGCGATCCAGGTCCGCAATTGCGCGCGCTGGAGAAGCCTGGTGTGGCGCAAGCGTTCCATGGTTCGACACAGAGGCAGCGCGCCGGCATGGGCGTCGGCAACGGCCAGGTCGTGATCCTGCGCGGCGATCAGGATGTCCTCAAATTCACGGCCTCGGAGGAGGTCTCCAAGCGACCCAGCTTGCGCCGCATCGTTCGCATTGCGGAATCCCCGCGTCGGACAGATCATGATGATGGTCGCTTGATGCGCGCCTGGCGCCCGGCGGATCGTGTCGACCAGACCCTCCTCGGCCTCGCGGGCGCTCATCAGCACAAGCCGCTTTGACCAGGGCGTCGGCCGGGCCGCATCGGAAGGCTGTGGCCAGGTCGAGGGTAGTGGCCGGGATGCATGACCCTTCCTGGCCGGCGCTTCACTGCCATTATGGTGAACGGCAAGATTGGCGCGCCGCGCAGTATCGAACAGATCGTCGATATTGCCGCCGCCTTCGCGGAAGCCCTTATGATAGGCCGAAACGAACCGTGGATCAGGACAACCAACCAACGGTTTGACGGGACCGCGCACATCCCAACCGGCCTGCGCTGCATATTATCGCGAGGTTGTAATAATGCGAAGGAGCGCGGGACATAAGTGCAAAACCGCCATATTTTGCCACGCTCCTTCGCAT